>NZ_JBXSQJ010000012.1:0-78929 GCF_057063585.1 Gilliamella sp. X-60
GTGTACAGGGGCAGGGTAACCGCACTGATGCTTATGAACTCACCTTTACCGCCATTCCTTATCAAGCCTTAAAACCCTATCGTCCCGCGCCCATACGTTGGCCGCAAGTCAGTGGCACTTTACCTGCTCGTGTCACCAGTCCTAATCATGACACCTATGGTTATATCGACCCGCAAGGGCGCTATCGGGTTAAATTTAATGTCGACCTGAAAGAATGGAAAAGTGGCACGGAAAGCTTATGGGTACGTTTAGCCAAACCGTATGCGGGTAACACCTATGGTTTTCACTTTCCGTTAATTGACGGCACTGAAGTAGCCATTGCCTTTATGCAGGGCAATCCAGATAGGCCGTATATTGCCCATGCGATGCATGACAGTGCTCACCCCGACCTTGTTACCACCATTAACAAACACCGCAATGTGATTCGCACGCCGGCTAATAACAAACTGCGCATGGATGATAAACGTGGGCAAGAGCATATCAAACTGGCTACCGAATACGGAAAAACTCAACTTAATATCGGTCACTTAGTTAACGAAAAAAAACAACCCCGCGGTGAAGGTTTTGAACTACGCACCGATGAATGGGGTGCGATTGCCGCCAATAGAGGCTTATATTTAACCACCCAAACCCAGCCTAAAGCCCAAGGCAAACAGCTTGATATGCAAGCGGCCATTGCCCAAATTGAGAATGCCCTCTCCATTGCTAAAGCGCTACAAAATGCCGCCACCCAGTCCGAAGCGCACAGCGCCGATACCGACAGCCAAGACCAACTTAAAGCCAACTTAACTCAGCTAACCCAAAGTGGCTTACTGGCCTATGCGCAAGAAGGCATCGCCCTAACCAGCCCTGAAAACATCCAACTATCGACAGCTAACAGCCTGACCTTAACCAGTGAAAACCAAACCGATATCAACGCCTTAAAAAATATCACCCTATCATCGGCTGAAGCGATTGGTTTATTTGCCCAAAAATCAGGGATGAAACTATTTGCCAACCAAGGCGATATCGAGGTGCAAGCCCAAAACGCCAACTTCAATATGGCTGCCAAACAAGATATCAAAGTGGATAGTGTCGATGGTAAGGTGACTATCACAGCGAGCGATGAATTAACTCTAATTTGCGGTGGCTCTTATATCAAAATCAGCAGTGAAGGCATCGAACTGGGCACACAGGATAATATCTATCTTAAATGCAATGTGATGCAGAAGATGGGGGTATCGTCGTTAGATTATAAATCGACACTTTTATCAGGTGCTATTCCTCAAACTTTCACCGCACAGGATAAACAAGAAGGAATAACGCTGTATCTTGAAACCGATGATGGTTACCCAATTCCAACGACTAAATATCAAGTCCGTTTTGATAATGGTGAATTTAGACAAGGTCGTTTAGATCGCGAAGGAAAAGTGGTATTAAAACGTGTCCCTCCTAATATGGACTATTATTATCAATTTCCAGATGATGATGACATTTTAGCGAAAGCCAATGCTCAACGATTGCATAAAGCCATTGAAACGATAAATTCAGAACAAATGATTGGGTATTTAACTTATTCCAAAAATATCATTGAAATGACAATTGATGCATATAAGGAAATTTATGGAAAAGACATGGTAAAAGATATTTACCAAGCATTAGGGCCTTACCACAAAGATAAATTGGCTACCGATTATTTATTTGCAAAAGCAGATATCAAAACGACTAAATATAAAATATCTATAAATAAGGAATAACCATGCAAAATTATCGAATTGTGGCTAAACCGAATTTAACTAATGTGATACGTGGAAAGATCATGTCTTTTTCTTTACAAAGAATCAATCCCGATGCGCCTGCGCTTGAACAAATTCGGGCTTCATGGAAATGTTATCACCATATTTCGTTCAGAACCCATGATAAATATCTGGGAAAAGTTATTAATGGACCTCAAAATTCAACTCAATGGAACGAAGTCAAATGGGCTATTGAAGGGCGTCACAAAATTGTTTGCGAAATAATATACGGTAATCGAAAGGAATATATTGAATATATCCAAAATGTGATTAATGCAAAACAAAGCGTTGCGTATTCCACAAATACTGCCGAAGAATCAGAAAACCCATTTATCTTTTATAAAAATTTAACTCAGCAAATTGACTGGATCTTATTGCAAGAAAAGCAACAGCAGCTATCAGCCGAGGATGAACAGGCTTATCAAAATCGAATGGAATCGTTAAAACTCTTTAAGGATAAACTCAAATTTTTGCTTGATAAAGTGCCATCTAATTGTCGCGAAAACTTTGGACAAGTTCACGTTAAACATATTTCAAGCATTTATGGTGAACGTGAAGATATGTCATTAAGAGTGGGCTATTTTTATAATGATAACGAAGTTCATTTAATTGACTGGACTAGCCCAGTCGATCGGTCATTTTGTGGCGTCTATGTTGGCAAAGGCGAAACAAAAGAAGACGCCATTAAGCAAGCACTTGAATGTTGGGATAAAGATAACCGTTACCCAGAAGGAATTATTAAAGGCTATGCAGCAGTAGATAAACTATTTGGCGTCGCAAAAGAAGTCACTTTTGATGATGATAATCGGATTATCTTAGGGAAAGAGATTATTTATGGTGGTATCGAAATTAATTTTGATACAGATGGCAAAAGTGATTCAGATACCTTATCTGATGCCTTAGCATCATTAGGATTTGCGGCAATGGTGGTTGCTGGTGTCATTACATTAGTTGCTCCAGTGCCAGGTTCAAGAGTGGTATCAGGGTTAATATGGTCATCGATTGCGGCGTCAACTACCTCGGCTGTTATCAATATTTCCGATCGGCATAGCGAAGGGTTTAGTAATTGGAAAGATGATTCATTTGACATCTTAACGATAGTTTCTAATGTGTTTGCTGGTGGCACAATTATCGCATCGGCAAAATGGAGTAGTAAAACACTATTATTAACTAATATTAATCAAAAACAAGCCGTTAAAATCACATTAATAGGTCAAATAAGTGCAGATTCATTACAAGGCATTTTGATAACTGAAGAACTAGCCGAAGCAGTTTATTCGGTGATGAACAATAAAACGCTACCAGCCGATATCAAATTATCTAAAATCTCTGCACTAATCAAGCGAGGCATTATTGATGGGGTACTTATCACAGTAAGTATTCACGGAAGCAAAAAAAACCTTACTGCATTAAAGAATGATCCGTCTCCCTCCAAAACCACGATGAGTCTGGAAAAGATAGATCGATATATTTCAGGTGAAGAACATTTCCCCAAAACGGGTATTGAAAATTCGCCCTATGAGATACAAAGTAAAATACCGAGCAAAAAAACAGAGTCATCCCCAGTACCCAATAGAGTGGAAACACAAAATCAGGTATTACCTGCTTTGCCTAATACGGTATCAAATATTGCCGATGAGATACCCAGTTTAATGCCATACACAAAAGATACGCAATATAGCAAAATACTTTCAGCCCAAATTACTGATGATAACGGCGTAAAAAAGATGTTATCTGCTATATACCCACAAAAGTGGGAACTATTAAGTATGGAAAACAAAGCAAAAGCGGTACCGGGTGAATATTTTGATACAGTATTGAATAAAAATTTAACTAAAGGTAAAGAGCGCTCATCATTAAATGAAAAAAAAGGGGCAATTACCGACACAACCGATTTAGATTCAGGCACAAGAAAATCGAACACAAGTGAATCCGAAAGTAAAACTACGGTTTATACCAACCATGCAAATAAAAAGAAAGGTCAGAAAGAGTTAGAAGATGAGTTGGCAGCTTGGAAACAAAATCAAATAAATCCTGAAAAAATAACAAAACGAAAAGCCTTAGCTCAAACTCGTTGCGAAGTCGAAGGAATTGTTTCGCAAGCCAATTTTTATAATTTAGAAGTGCCATATTATAAAGAGTTAAAAAATGGTAGAGTGAAACTTGTTGAAGCGATCGATGCAACTTATTACCGATTTATTGATGCAGACGCATATATGGAATTATTGAAAGACTCTTATCAAAAATCGAAAAGCTTGTACCCTAATGTTACTTCAGGTTTTACTGATATGCACTCGACCACCGAAAGGTTAATTAGAGAATTTATTGCTAATAATCAACAGTTTCGTATAATTGATGGCTTGCCGGGAATGCATGCTGAAGTGCTATCCACCAATAATGTATTTCAACAATTAGAGGCAAAAGGGAAAAATGTTGACGAATATCTAGACAAAATTGAAGTGTATACCATTCGCTTAACCGAATATGAGCAAGGTAAAGCATTCCCAGCCTGCCGACACTGTAGTGGTATTCTATCCAAATCAAAAGGCATTCACATTCCAACCGGAAGGGTTGATGATTAAATAGAGTAAAAAATTAAGGAATCCATATTATGATAGTCAGAATAGAACTCAATCAACTAGAAAAGCGTAGTAATTACTACTTTTATAACGATACGCCATTTAATGGCGAAGCTTATGATCATCGTGACAATCAGCTTTATCAGGTATACGAAATCACCGATGGCGTTATTACAGGTAGCCGAGATTACGGCTTTTTTGAGGCTAACGGTCAGCCAAAAGTCGATTATGAATTGCTACATAGCGGTGATTTTGATTATGAAATAAATGATATTCCTTATACTTATCAAGGGAGACCTTTTACAGGTTTATCTTTTAGTTATCGTCACGGATTTGTTTTAAGTGAATCGCTGTATCGCAGTGGTTGGATTGTTAAAAGTATTAGCTATTACCCCGATGGTACTGGCAGAATAGGCAGTTATGAAGAAAAGCATATCGATATTACCGAAACAATCGGAGATAGAGAGTGGTTATTGGAGTGGGAAAATAATGCATGTAAAAGGATTGAATCACGCTATTTAGATTATGCAGGAACAGATCATTCAGGCAATTTAGAATTGTATTTTAATGAGCAAAAACTGATTCAACAAGTGATTATAAAAGATGATTATGCTTATGTTTCACTATTAGTGCCTCGAGATGATTTAGGTCTTGATTTTAAAACCTTTGACGATTTACTGGCAAAACAAGATATTTTTGCCGATAACCTATCTATCTGGTCAATTGAGGATTCATTATTTAACCAATGGTTAGATCGTGGGCTTTTAAATCAGGTTAAGCAGTTAGAGTTATATAAGACTAAAATTGAACTTTCAACCATTGCAAGATTAGCTGAGTTACCTTCTTTACAAACATTAAAATGTAAAGAAGCCTCCGTATATCAAACGGATCTTGTTCATGCCGAAAAACAAAAGCAGCAATATCGAGCGCAAGCACTCGCCTTATTTGCCCTACAACAAAATAGCAATATCAAAATAACCTTTAATGATGGCAGAATTGATTATTTTCAGGCATTTTTACCGGATAATTTAAAACAACAGCTTACTTACAGATAAAAAAATCATGATAGTCAGAATAGAACTCAATCAACTAGAAAAGCGCAGTAATGACTACTTTTATAACGATACGCCATTTAATGGCGAAGCTTATGATCATCGTGACAATCAGCTTTATCAGGTATACGAAATCACCGATGGCGTTATTACAGGTAGTCGGGATTATGGTGTATTTGAAGCCAATGGTATGATAAAGGTCGATTATGATTTGTTAACCAGCGGTGACTTTGATTATGAAATGAACGACATCCGTCATTCTTATCAAGGAAAACCATTTACAGGTTTATGTTATCAATATAGTTTTGGTTTTGTACAAGTCGAACATTTGTGTATTGATGGTTGGTTTGTTAAAACTATCGGTTATTATCCCGATGGTACAGGACGAATAAAAAGATACGAAGAAAAACATATTGATATTACCGAAACAACTGGCGATAGAACTTGGAATTTGCAATGGGAAAATAATGCATGTAAAAGGATTGAATCACGCTATTTAGATTATGCAGGAACAGATCATTCAGGCAATTTAGAATTGTATTTTAATGAGCAAAAACAGATTAAACAAGTGATTATAAAAGATGATTATGCTTATGTTTCACTATTAGTGCCTCGAGATGATCTTGGTCTTGATTTTAAAACCTTTGATGATTTATTGGCAAAACAAGATATTTTTGCCGATAACCTATCTATCTGGTCAATTGAGGATTCATTATTTAACCAATGGTTAGATCGTGGACTGTTAAATCAGGTTAAGCAATTAGAGTTATACCATGCAAATATTGAGCTTTCAACCATTGCAAGATTAGCTGAATTACCATCTTTACAAACATTAAATTATCAAGAGATTTCAGTATATCAAACGGATCTTGTTCATGCCGAAAAACAAAAACAGCAATATCGAGCACAAGCGCTTGCCTTATTTGCCTTACAACAAAATAGCAATATCAAAATAACCTTTAATGACGGCAGAATTGATTATTTTCAGGCATTTTTACCGGATGATTTAAAACAACAGCTTACTTAACAGATAAAAAAATCATGATAGTCAGAATAGAACTCAATCAACTAGAAAAGCGTAGTAATTACTACTTTTATAACGATACGCCATTTAATGGCGAAGCTTATGATCATCGTGACAATCAGCTTTATCAGGTATACGAAATCACCGATGGCGTTATTACAGGTAGTCGGGATTATGGCTTTTTTGAAGCTAACGGTCAGCCAAAAGTCGATTATGAATTGCTACATAGCGGTGACTTTGATTATGAAATGAATGATATTCCTTATACTTATCAAGGAAAACCTTTTACTGGTTTATTTTATGATTACTCTTCAGGATTCCTATTAGGTGAATCTCTATGCATTAACGGTTGGATTGTAAAAGATATTAGTTATTATCCTGATGGTACAGGACGGATAAGAAAGTACGAAGAAAAGCATATCGATATTACCGAAACAACTGGCGATAGAGAGTGGTATTTAGAATGGGAAAATAATGCATGTAAAAGGATTGAATCACGCTATTTAGATTATGCAGGAACAGATCATTCAGGCAACATAAAATTATATTTCAACGAGCAAAAACAGATCAGTCGTGCAATTATTGAGGATGATTATGCTTATGTTTCACTATTAGTGCCTCGAGATGATTTAGGTCTTGATTTTAAAACCTTTGATGATTTATTGGCAAAACAAGATGTTTTTGCTGATAACCTATCTATCTGGTCAATTGAGGATTCATTATTTAACCAATGGTTAGATCGTGGGCTTTTAAATCAGGTTAAGCAGTTAGAGTTATATCACACTAATGTTCAACCTTTGACTATAACAAAAATGCAGCAATTGCAATCTTTGCAACAATTAAAAATATCAGAATGGAAAATTGATGAAAATGATAAGCCTTTATTCATTAAACAACAAAAACAACGCTTTTTTGAGTTAGCCTCAGCACTCTTCTTATTGAAAGAAAGTTGCTCTATTGACGTCATTTTAGAGGATGACGATGAAAATATTTTCGAGAAATATTTACCGGATAATTTAAAACAACAGCTCACTTAACAGATTAAAAATCATGATAGTCAGAATAGAACTCAATCAACTAGAAAAGCGCAGTAATGACTACTTTTATAACGATACGCCATTTAATGGCGAAGCTTATGATCATCGTGATAATCAGCTTTATCAGGTATACGAAATCACCGATGGCGTTATTATAGGTAGTCGAGATTATGGCGCTTTACAAGCCGATGGTATGATTAAAATTGATTATGATTTATTGAACAGTGGTGAATATTTTGATTATGAGATGAATCAATTGCCATACTATTTTCAAGGACAACCATTCACTGGTATCGCATATGAATACAGATTTGGTTTTGTATTGGCTGAAGCAATATTTATTAACAGTTGGTTAGTTGAATATATCAGTTTTTTTGCTGATGGTACTGGTAGATTAAAACGTTACGAAAAAAATGACATTGATATTACCGAAACAACTGGCGATCGAGAGTGGTATTTAGAATGGGAAAATAATGCATATAAAAGGATTGAATCACGCTATTTAGATTATGCAGGAACAGATCATTCAGGCAATTTAGAATTGTATTTTAATGAGCAAAAACAGATTAAACAAGTGATTATAAAAGATGATTATGTTTATGTTTCACTATTAGTACCTAGAGATGATTTAGGTCTTGATTTTAAAACCTTTGATGATTTATTGGCAAAACAAGATATTTTTGCCGATAACCTATCTATCTGGTCAATTGAGGATACTTTATTTAACCAATTGTTAGATCGTGGGCTTTTAAATCAGGTTAAGCAGTTAGAGTTATATCACACTAATGTTCAACCTTTGACTATAACAAAAATGCAGCAATTGCAATCTTTGCAACAATTAAAAATATCAGAATGGAAAATTGATGAAAATGATAAGCCTTTATTCATTAAACAACAAAAACAACGCTTTTTTGAGTTAGCCTCGGCACTCTTCTTATTGAAAGAAAGTTGCTCTATTGACGTCATTTTAGAGGATGACGATGAAAATATTTTCGAGAAATATTTACCGGATAATTTAAAACAACAGCTCACTTAACAGATAAAAAATCATGATAGTCAGAATAGAACTCAATCAACTAGAAAAGCGTAGTAATGACTACTTATTGACTTTTTTACTTTTTAAATGATGCATTTTTTAGTGAACAGGCTTATTACCATCAGAATAACCCAACTTACTTGCTTTAATGATTGAAGGGTTAATCTGGTATATTACTGATAATGATCTTGAAAAATGGTTAAAATTTAGTGCATTAGTTACTAAAAATAAGAGTCAAAATGCCTTTAAAAATGTGGCCGAGCAAAAAGCCGAATTTAAAAAAACATTAAAAAAACATGTTTGGTATTGATGAATCCATACTATCACAGGCGAACAATCAAAATAGCACACAACAAGCAGAACAAACTGAAATAGAACATGATAAATAATAACAGAATGATGAGATAAATGGGATATAACAAAATAAACAGGGAAATAATGAAATTGTTTTTTGAAAGAGTGTTACAAAATATGAAATAAAAAATTGCCTAAAAAATTTTGCTCTAAAATTAATTAGGCGTCATTAAAATCAAACAGTGTTGGTTGTTTTTCTTTTATCATTCGTTTATGAACTCGGTCAATTACTTTTCTGATACCTCGTTCTGTCATTTTATATTTTTGACTTAGTTCTGCGTAGTTATTGCCTTTAAATGCGTCATAGATTTGCAAGTCACGTTGGTTAAGTTTGAAGATATAATCACGCGGAAAGGTGAAGTTTTGACCTCCAAATAGTTCTGAAATTGTATTTGCAATGCTATCACCTAACTGTGCTGCAATATCTTCAGGTAAACCGTAATCCATCGCATCGTTAGCTACAGATAATGATACATGTGTTAGTAATTCATGACGTTTAATAGACATTGCAGACTTAGTCATAATTTACGCTCCTGTTTTCTTCTTATACCAATCTAGTGCGCCCGGTATATTTTTTTCTAATTTACTAAAGTCAACACCAGCCCTATACATCTGTTCAAAATATTCTTCATTACTACTACGACTTGGTTTGTCTTCTTCTTTATGTTCAACGTATGCAAATAAATGTTTAGTTGATTCATAAACAGATTTTAAGTAGTTATGATTTTTAAACGGTTTGTATTCACCCAATGCACGCTTTGCGTGAATATTATTAACTGTTTCCCGTAGTGCGTGAGCTAGATGCCTGCTTGGTTGATATAATTTTAGAACTTCATTAATTAAGTTTACTGCTCTAGAATTACTTAAATTTGATTTTTGAGTACGAAATAAACCAATATAGGCTATCATCGGTTTAGCACAGCCATAGTTTAAATTACTTACTAATATAAGTAGTTCTCTGCCAGAATCATCTTCGACTAATGCTTCTAAATTAATTTCGTTATGACAAATTGGGCAACGTGTTAATTTCATACTTCTTCCTTTATATGCGTGCTTGCCAACTTTTTAGGCTTTCAATTACAACCATTGCTTGTTTTTTGGTAAGCCAATCCATCACTTCAACACCAGTAATACGTTTTACATAAGAATTGATAGCTTTTTCAGAACGATTTTTGATTTCACCTGCATCAGCTAGTGCTAGCCATAATGATCGTATTTTTTTATGAACTGGTTCTGTAGCAGTTATCTTCCCCGTTTTTTTTGATGATTTAACTTTAAAACCTTTTGATTTAAGGTTATTTAGAATTTTTTCCAGTTCCCAAACAGTCATATCCTTGGTGCTAGTTTTTTTAGTTATATTCAGTAATAGATGACGATAGGTATCGTCATCCAGATTAAGTTGAGATTTTGCAATATGGATCAGTTTGATATATTTAGATTTCATCTATTTAACCCCTATTAGTGATGGAGAATAACCTGAACTTGATACACCATGATTCAATTGAGCGGTTTTACCTTGTAAGTAACCAATAAATTGTGAAGAATCTGAACCATTACACTTTTTAGCATCTCTAACCTTAGCTGGTGATAAATCTTTGGTCTTTCTATATTCAGCTAATAGATTTAGTTCCTCATCAGTCATTGCAAAATCTTCAATTAATTGATAAACACCATTAACCCAGCCAACACAGAAAGCATCAGCTCGGTTGATTTTAGTGATTTTTTTACAATTACCATTTTGGTGCGATAAGAATTCTTTTCGAGCTTTAACTAATTGAACACTTAAAACGTCAAAGGTATAAGCTGCTAATTGTGGTCGTTCCCTAAGTCCATAACATGAAACCTTTCTTTTACTGTTTTCCCAAGTAAAGTAAGCTCGAACACCAAATGCGCTTGTAATGATACTTACTAATATTGAAAAATATCTTGGTGGTTTTTCTGCATTTGAAGGAGCATGTTTTGACACATGTTCCTCAATTTCAGATAATTCCACATCTTTATTACTAATATTATGTTTTACCATCAATTTGATAGCTTGATTCATAGCAATTGCGGCTTCATGTGGATTAGTTGATTTTGCTAATGCTAAAAGTTTTTTGATTTTTTCAATATACTTTTCATTATTATTTGTCATAAAAACACCTTAAAAAACTAACAAAACGCTGTTTTAATGTTTTAGCTGATTTTAATTTTACATATTCAGCATAAAGTTCATCATACAACTTTCCATCAACATAGCCCTGACCAGTCACTTCACGCATAAATGAATGTTCATGACTGATTGAAATATAATGGTCGGGCATATAACGCTTAGGGCTAGAGAATTTAGCCATTTGCTAATTCCTCAAGATCGTCAATGATGCGATCCGCTTCAAACTCAGATAAACCATATTCTTTACAGTGAGCTATAAAATTAGCTGTCTGGCTTAATATAAATTGATGCAAAATATAATAATCTTGTGTTTGCATGATTAGATAACCTCCTGTTCAAATGGCACTATCGCAAAATCCTCTACATCTTTTTTGATAGTGATGCCAGGAACATGTGCTACTGCATTTGGTTCGTTTAAAATAGCTTCTTTATTAACTTCTTCTTTTGTACGAATAAATCGTTCCAGTTTTAGTTTTTTCAGTGTTTCTATAACCGTTTCTAAACCACGAATAACACATGATGGTGGGCGATTGCGCCATTGCACTTCACCAGTAACTAAATTGGCTGATTTAACTTTACCATTGTTGGTTAATTCATCACGGTTTGCTTCGCACCAAATTTGGATACCTTTTTGTATTTCTGCTGACTTCTTTTTTAATACTTCAATATTTGATGAATAACTTTCTATAATATCTGCGATTTTGTCGTTCATTTCGGTTTCTAATCGGATTAATTCACGCTGTATATCGCCTAAATATTTAATTGCTTCTGATGCTTGTTCTTTAGATTGCACAACATAGATTGATGCGGTAGCTTTAATACGTTTTTTAGTTTTTATCATTTCTATAGCTCCTATTCGATTAATGCAAACGACTAATATCGCGTTCTTTCCACACAATTCGACAGCCATTTAATTCAAACTGTCCAAATCGATAGTGACTATCGTGGCGATAATACGTTGCTTGACCTGCATCTATATACTTATTGCACTTTGGGTGATGCTCAATTTCAATAGTTGGCTTTGAAAGTGAATCATGATAAAAACCAATGACGGTAAATTCTTCATTAGATAATATAGTTACAGCCTTATTAACCGCATTGATGCTATTATTGATGAGTTGGTTCTTTTTCATCAGATATCTCCTCGGTCTTTGATACACTCAATAATTATTTCACCTGTAACTTTTGGTGCGCCTATGCGTGCAGCTAGATTTAATGCGTTAGAAACAAGGTTATTTACTGCTAATGGGTAACATAATGAACGCACTTGTTTTTCACCTCGACGTGTTGTTGCAACACGTAACCGATTGATGATTTCAGTAAATGCAGATGAATCAAATAACGTTGTATAGTCCATATCAACACGTGAAAATTTATGCTTGATATATTCTTCAACTTTAAAATCAAGTGGTTTTAAGTTCACAACTTCACAACGCTGAACCACTTCACGAACTTCAGGGTTATACTCTGATAGTTTTGTTTGTAATTCTGTTTGGCCAATTAAAATAATTGATAGCAGTTTTTTAAAGCCTTCTTGTAGCTCATAAAAGCGTTTTAAATGCTTAAGCGTATGAATTGATAAACCATGCGCTTCTTCAATAATCATTAAATGTTTACGACCTGATAATGCGCTATTTTTAAGTAAAGTATGCATTTGCCTTGCTCGTGCTTCAGCACTGCGTTTTGGTTTTGCTTGTGGATCAATTGCATTGATGATTGCACCACTAATATCCATACTTTTTAACGATTTGCCTTTAACCTCGTTATCTTCTAAACCGAGTACATAGGGTTCTATAACGGTAATAGGTTCATGATTAATGTTGATCCAATCAATTAAATCATGGCGCAATGTTGATTTACCACTGCCAGACTCACCAATCACGGCCAACATACCCCCATGCTTTGCCGTTTGACGCATTGCTGCACGTACATAACGAATATCATCGGATAGATAAACATCAGCATCTTCGGTCATTTCATCCGTAAATGGATCCCTAGGAATACGGAAATGTGCCCGTGCATCTCGATTTATAGTTTGTTTTCGTAGTAACATATAGGCTGACTCCTTTGTTAAGTGTTTTTCATTTGAGTCAACTGGCACAGCGTCGTCCGCCAAGATTTCGGCTGTGTCAGTTTCTTCTTCAAAAATATTTAGTAAATAATCATTGCTTAAACCTAATTTTATTAACGCTTTTTCAATTTTGTTTTCTAGCTCTTCACGTTTAATTGAGCGTGGCCAAATATCATGATTAACAATCTGACTAATAACTGCTTGGCTGATTGAATTACCTTTGTATTCAATATGCTTAGCGAGTTGTGCTTGTTTGATATTGAATTGCGTCATTACGCTTTTTAATTTCAGCATTATTTAACACTCCTAAACCCTGTCGTACCGTTACCAACTGCAACAGGTGTTGTAAATGTACGAATTAGTGAATCTAACGAATCTTCAGGAACACCATCTTGATAACGAGCGGATAGCCATTTATTTTCATCAGTTGTTAATCTGCGACCGATTGAACTTGTAATACGCATTAAAGCCGCAGTTAGTGTTAATGTTGTGGTAGCTGGCTTTAAATGTTCCGGTGTTTCAATTTCATTACCTTTTTGTTCAAAATAAGCAGGATGATTAATATCATCTAGATAACTGAGTGTATTGAGCTGACCGCCGAATGGTGCAACTTGTTTTTGCTTCGCTTTTTTGATTTCATCTTCGGTCATATTTGGGTATGCCACTTGATCCATCGCTTTTGCCGCTTGTTCAATTTCAGTATCACCTTTAGATTTATATTCCTCACCAATCACCGGTGCATCTAAACGTTGTCCAAACTTATCAAAATTGCGATCTGGCTCAACACGATAAATCAGTGCTTCACCGTCATAACGGGGGACTTCAATTTGAATAGCACAATCACCGTAAACTAATGAACGCACACTGACTTTATCTTTAACAGCAATACCATCTAAACCTTTTAAACTATAAATAAGCGAACTATCAGCTTGCGGATGTTTGAAACTAATGGTTAAATCAGCTTTCACTTGTCGTTCTTGCTCACGGCTTGCCATTAATGCCTGACAAACTTCTATTGATGGCAATGTGCGTAACTGCTCTGCCGTAATATGTTGCCAAAGTGATTGACGTGATACAGGTTCTGATAACCCAATACGACGCAAACGTGTATCTTGCCCAGGTAAACGATTAGCGTTATATGCTTCCGCCCAGTTCATTGCTGCATGATTTAACTCATCAATACAGTTAACTGGTTGAAACTTTAAACGGCTTTCAAATTGTGTTTCGATAATATTATTGGCGTTTTCAACACCACCTTTAGCCCTTGCATTGCCAGATTCGTGTTCCATATATTTAACTTCTAAATGGTCTAGCAAATTTTTGATTGCTGATGATGTATTCGCCGAACCTTTATCCCAATACAATAACTTTGGCACACCATGAAATAAACGCCCATCTTGCTTACCCCAAGCAAACATTAAAAACTGGAATAATGAGTGTTGGTTTTCGCCAGCTGCTTCAACATACCAAGGTATAATCACACCAGATGCACGGTCATACAAAGTATAACGCCAGACTTTGTATTTAACTTTTGCGTAGTTTCCTAACTTATTTTTATAAAAATCACGGTCACGCATAATATGTTGTTTATCTTTCATGTAATAAATTAGGCATAGAGAGGGATCTACTTCGTGCACATGATTGGGATGTAATGCACGTAATGACTGAACAGGATTTGCTACTTGTTGTGCTTTTACATTCATTTTGCGGTTTCGTAATAACCTTGTAAAATGATTAGTACTTACACCAATTTCATAACCATTTTGTTTTGCAATACTTGTTGCTGTTGTTGTAAACATAGTTTGTTTACCATTATCACGCACCGACTCTTTACATATTGCTCCGACCACATTTAAAGCAATATCAGAAACACTTGTATCACCTTTATCAGCTCTGCATTTCCGATCACTTGACCAACCACAAAACTCTTTTAATTGTCGGTAAATAGTTTGTTTAGAAATACCTAAAAAGGCTTGAGCTTCACTCATAATAGCGCTTCTTGAACCAAAATCTGTGTTATCTAGCTTAATTGCTAATTCATTTAAATAGTTGCGAATATTAGGTGATACCATTTTTAAATTCCCTTGATATGAAATATCATTTATATAAATCTTGGATATTCTCATTTACTAAAGATTCTTGTCGCTGTTGAGCTTCTATAATATCGCTATCAAATTTGCTCCAAAGTTCACGATGTACATAACGAGCTTGATCTAAAGTTAATACGGCTGAACCATTCAATGTTAATAATGCAATTTGCATTGATTCAGGCAATGAATATGGTTTTTCGGGATCGTAATCAGGGTCATTCTCCAGTATTTCGAGCATTAATTTATACATAATGTCTACATACTGCCTTTGTTCTTCAAATAGCTTATCCATACGTGATTGCGTTTCTGCTATTTGTTTTTTAAACGGCTCTAAACGCTCATCAAGTGGCACGGTTTTCATTTCGAATTGAGCTAATTTTATTGCTAATTCTTCCTTTTCTTTAGCTACATCAGCATTACGCTTGCTCAGGGCTTTATAATCAGCTTGCAAATTACTATTTTCTTTTTTGAGCTGCTCTTTTTCTTTAGCATTTTTAGCAATAAATTCTTCTGCCAATTCAACTAATGCCTCTTTATCACCTGCTTTGGCAACTTCAATCAGTGCTGTTTTTTGGTCTTCGGGCAGTTTGCGATATTGGCGTAATTCACGGTAGCCGATGCCCATGCGTGACATAGATTCAAGGGCTTCTTCACCAAAATTAGTTAAATTCGAAATTGCTTCATTTGCATGTTCAGGGGTATAACCCAATAAATTACAAAACTCCTCCCATGTCCCAGAAAACCCAAGACCGTCTTGAGTTTTCTTTCCTGCTAATCCTTTGTAAAGCTTGTTTTCTTTGACATAAGCCATTTTTGAAGTCAAGACGGTCTTGGAAAATTTGCCAAAGGCATCTGCCATTTGCGCTTGACCTAAAAGCTGATTAACCAGATCGCGTTCTTCGTTGTATTCGCTTTGAATGGCGGTCATGGTATTCATCACCTCATTAATCCCTTGCTCATCAATTGCAGGTAGTTCAATTTCGTCTTTAGTTGGATTTGCTGTTCTTGCCATTTTATTTATCCTCTTGAACCAGCAGTAATACGCTGATTGATTTCTGTTATTTGGTCTTGCATTTTAGTGATGTGAATTGCATGCGCCTGTGCTATTTGCAACATTTGCACACTATGAGCAAACAAACCATTATCTAACTTAATTACTAGTCCTTCCTCGATTAGTGTTTGAAGTGAACGCGTTACATTAACAGGTGATTCATTGATCATCTTTGCGATATCGCCATTAGATAACCCCGTTAATGTATAACCTTTAAGCGCTTTTAGTACCTTAAGTATCCGAGTACCAGATGTTGAAATTTGTGATCTATGCATGTTTTTCGCCCTTTTTCTGTATATGAAAAACTGTTACAATCAGCATTAGTAAGCTTGTTTTAAGCCAAGTTTTACTGCTATATCGTGTGTTTTACCACGATGAGCACGGCTTAAACCATTTAAAACGTTATAAACAACAACGGGGTGGTAACCATTTTCAATCGCCCAAGATTTGATAGTTTTGCCTTTTTGTTGAAATTGTTGCTTAACTTGTTCGGGAGTGAGAACTTTAGACATTTTTAGCTCCTTTTGATATAAGTTATTAATAAGTGATTTATAAATTATGTGTTATATTTTGTGATTTTTAAATCACAAAGTCAAGGGGTTTTTGTGACTATTACATCACCAAAAGATAGAATTAAAGAAGAACGAAAAAAATTAAAATTAACTCAATCAGCTATCGCTGAATTATTTGGCATTAAACGTGAAACGTGGAGTAGATACGAAGCTGGTACTATATCACCAGGTATGGAAGTACTAATTGCATTTTCTAAAATTGGTGCTGATATTCAATATATTTTAACTGGAGAAAAACAAGTTGGTCTAATTTTATCTAGAGAAGAAAAAGAATTAATTGAATTATATCGTAATGCACCATTAGCTATTAAAGCAGCTGCTCTAGGCGCTTTAACCGCAGGAACAGCTCAGCAGACATCCGCCAAACAAATTTTTAACGGAAATATAGCTGGTCAAGTTTCTGCAGAGAATATTTATAATAATATTGGAGTGAAAAGGAAAAGGTGAGATTATGGAGCAACATTTTAATCATACAGTTGGACAAGTTGCAGCAAATAATATCTATAATATCTGTATTGAATTAAAAAATTCTAACTTAGATGTTAATGATTTAACGTTAGAAGAACTGTTAGATGCTGTCTGTGGTTTTAAAAATGAAAATAGAAAAATAATTAGAAGAAAATATTTTAATATTCCTTCGGTTTCTATTCTGTTACTTACTTTGTCTTTATTTTTTGTTGCGCTATTAAATGTGAATTCTATTCTAACAAACGGTATATCAAATTCTTTCTTTCTGAGTAATATCTTGTTTGTTATTGTTATCATTTCTATGCTTTCACTTTCAATTTTATCAAGATTGTTATATTCACGAACTAAATATTTAAATGCGATTTTTGTTGAAAACAACAAAGTAATTTATGAGTTAGAGCTTGAAATTCAAAGAAGAAAATTGAGGGGCGAAAATGAAAATAATAAATAAAATATCTTGGTTATTTTGCATTTCAATTGTATTTAGTGTTTTTTGGCTAGTTGGCTGTGATTCTCACCCAGAATATGAGGGAAAAATAAAAAACTATATGATGGGTAAACTGAAAGATCCAGATAGTGCACAATATATATTTAAAGGCTATATGCAAGGAAAAATAGATGGTCATGATGCAACTGTTTATGTTGTATTTATTAATGCTAAAAATGGGTATGGTGCGTTTACTGGTTATAAAGAATATGAATTTGCAATCTACAAAAATCCATCTGAAATAAGTGGATTACTTTTATCCCAAGGTGGTGTTGAAGAAGTTAGTCATTTAACAAACACAGATAGATTTGAAGTTATTGAGAAAATGAAGATTATTGATGGTTAATATTGAATATTTAAATAAATAGGGTTGAGTATGAATAAATTAAATTTACTAATTTTATGTTTAGCTTTAGGTTTAACTGGATGTGCTACTAAAAATTACGGGCGACAAGGTGAGCTAACTCAATATGAAAAAGAAACCATGACTTGCCGTGAAATAGCACTAGAAAAAGCAAAAGTTCAAGGTTTTATAGAACATGTTGACAAAGAAAGTAAATTTGATGGTCGTTCCGTTCTATCCTTTTTAGGTGATTTTGGGGTTGGCAATGTTATCGAAAAAGGTGAAGCGCTGAAAAGTGCTAATAGGCGGTTGGCGCAATTAAAAGAAGTTGAAGAACAGAAAGATTGTGGGGAAGAGTAAGTTTTACAGTAATGGAATAATTAACATTAATAGCTAAATCTAATAAAACCTATAATTATTGTCAATTTCAAATATGAGGAATAGATATGGATAACTTAAAGATACAAAAATTCGCAGAAGTCAATTTTTCAGACCCTTTTTTTGATTCGTTAAAACGCGATTATGCTCATGGTTTTGTTGATTGGTGGAATAAAAAAGTCAAAACTCAAGATTCTGCATTTGTTTTATATAATTATAATCATTCGTCTATCGATGGTTTTATGTATTTAAAGTTAGAAAATAATATTGATGATATAAATCCACCTTTAATAAATGGTTTATATTTAAAAATAGGAACATTTAAATTTAACCCTGCTGGAACATTACGTGGTGAGCGTTTTATAAAAAAAATATTTGATAACGCCGTAGCAAATAATGTTTCAGGGATATACGTTACAGTTTTTGATAAACATGATTATTTAATTGAGCTTTTTAAACGATATGGTTTTTGTATACATGGTACAAAACAAAGTAATAATGGTATAGAAAATGTATTATTAAAAAAAAGAACTTTTTTGGGGATTTGGAAAAAGATTACCCATATATTAATACTAAAACAAATAAATATTTATTGGCTGTATACCCAAAATATCATACTCAACTTTTTCCTGATTCAATTTTAAAAACAGAATCAAGCTCAATAATTGATGATGTTTCACATACAAATAGTATTCATAAAGTTTATATTTCTAATATCCCAATGACTGGTAATTTTAATAAAGGGGATATTGTAGTAATTTATAGAACAAGAGAAGAAGGTAAAAGCGCCCATTATTCTGCCGTTACGACATCAATCTGTGTTGTTGAAGAAGTAAGGACTATTTCTTCTTTTTCTAATAATAAAAAGTTTGTTGACTATTGTAGTAAATACAGTGTATTTACATTAGATGAATTGAATCAATTTTATTCTAAAAATTATTATAAAACTTATTCTCCTTGTTATGTAATAAAGTTTACATATAATATCGCATTATCTCGTCGCCCCAATAGAGCGACACTAATCGATGAGGTTGGTTTAAACGAAAAAGAAAGATGGTCTTGTTTAAAACTAAGCGATAATCAATTTGAAAAAATATTAAAACTAGGTGAAATTAATGAAAGTCTTATTATCAATTAAGCCAGAATTTGTAACAAAAATATTATCTGGTGAAAAACGATTTGAATTTAGAAAAAATATTTTTAAAAATAAATCGGTTAAGACTATAGTGATTTATGCAACAATGCCTGTTGGAAAAGTCGTTGGAGAATTTGATATAGATTACGTAATATCGGATAATCCTGATTTAGTGTGGGAAAAAACAAAAAAATATGCGGGTATAAGTAAGCGGTTTTATGATGCATATTTTGAACAAAAACAGCAAGCCTTTGCTATCGCTGTTGGTAGAGTGACTCAATATGAGGAACCTAAACCTTTGAACTATTTAGGTAATAATATTGTGGCACCTCAATCATACCGTTATTTATAATTGAAAATATCAATTACATTTAGATTGTTAATGAATAATCTGCCCCCGTTCAAATTACATTTCAAGTAAGTAAGATCATAATAACCTCATACATTAATCTAATTAATTATGAGGTTTTTTTATGGAACACCCTATCAAAAAATTATCCCAAATTCGTCTGCTTAAATGGTATTTAGTCGCTATTACTTTATTTGCAATTATTACGTTACTCTCACCTCAACAGTTGCCAGTTGTAGCTTACAAACTGTCTCTTGTTTTACTTTCTGCTGTTGTTGGTTATCACCTTGACCGTGCTCTTTTTCCTTATTCTTCTCCAGGTAGTTATCTTTGTACTGATTGGAAAAAAGATGGTAAAAACTTCTATCAAATTAAATACAAAAAAGACGGTAGATTATATGACAAATCAAATGCCAATTACTTAGCCGAATACCCTGTATTAGAACCTTATCGGATGATTTTTGCGGTTGTTCTAATTCGCCGTGCATTAATTGTTTTTGCTGTAATCCTTGGCGTAACACTTGGATTATAGCCATGCGTTATTTAACTTTAATTATTGTGTTTATGCTGTTTAGTTGTCATTTAGCACCTGCTATAGCAGGTGTACCAAATGATGCTAAGCAACATCAACGGGAACTGACACGTAATGCACGAGCAATATTTGGTCTTGATGCACCTGTTTCATTATTTGCAGCGCAAATTCATCAGGAATCTCGATGGAAAGTAAACGCAAAATCACCAGTAGGTGCACAGGGGCTTGCTCAATTTATGCCTGCAACGGCGGATTGGATTGCAGGGGCTTACCCTAAATCATTGGGTAGCAACGAACCTTATAACCCATCTTGGGCACTGCGTGCCTTAGTTCAATATGATTATTGGTTATATCAACGCGTAAATGAAACTGCTAGTGATTGTGATAGATGGGGATTCACCCTTTCGGCATATAACGGTGGGCTTGGTTGGGTGAATCGAGATCGTCAGCGAGCAAAACGAGAATACCAAGATGCAACACATTACTGGGGGGTAGTTGAAAATATTAATGGCGGTCGTAAAAGCATTAATTTTAAAGAAAACCGTGATTATCCGATTCGCATTATCTACCGTTGGCAACCTGTTTACATTACTGAAAATTGGGGTTTAGGAGTTTGTGATGATTAAAAATATATACAAATTAATCAAAAGCTTTTTTGTGAGCAATAAAAGTTACTTTTTATTAGGAATAATTTTAATTGTTGGTTTTGGTTCACTTTACCGATTAGGTATCAGTCATGGCAAAGCAATAGCCAAGCAAGAATATATTGCTTTAGAAGCCCAAAAAGTAGCAGATACTTTAAGCCAATTGATTGAGAGCACAACGCAACTAACTAAAACCGCTAACGATGCAAGTTATTCATTGTCACAGCAGATAGCAGAAAGGAAATTATATGATGAACAATCAAATCAAGCATTACAAGATGCACTTAACAAAACGGCTAATGATCGCAGTCATTGCGTGTTTGATGATAGTGTCTTGCAGTTCATCGACTCAGCCCGTGCAAATGCCGCTCAAGCAACAACCCATGGTTTTACCAGCACAACTGACGGTACCATGCGAATTACCCGTAAAACGACGAAATAATATGGCGGATGGTTTAGCTGAAGCCTTAAAACAGCTTTATGACCAATATGGGCAGTGCTCAGGTCGATTTATTGAACTAATAAAATATATTAACGAGGTAAACAATGGACAACGCTGATTTAGCATCAACTGTAGAAATGGAAGCACGGGAACGAATACTAGCAAAACATCAAGCAAAGGCAGGAGTATCAAGCCTGTATTGTCGAATCTGTGAAGAGCCTATAGCTGAAGCACGTCGAAAGTTAGTCGTTACTGATTTATGTATTGAATGTGCAGCATTGGAAGAAAAAAGGAATAAATGATGAATTTTAATGAACTTACCTTTAACTGGCAGTTTCTGCAATGGGCTGTAATGGCGGTGGTTGGTGTTTACTCATGGTTAATTGGACGTCAATCGGCTAGCCAAAAAGAGCTACTAGACTTACGTATTCGAGTAACACAAGTTGAAGAGACGGTTAAGTCATTACCAACTCAGCATCAGGTAACCAAATTGATTGAAAAACTAAGTAGCAATGAAGCAACTTTAAATCAGTTAAGCGATCGACTATCAGGGTTATCTCGTCAATTAGATAACATTAACCAATTTTTATTAAAGAACAAGTGAGGGATTATGAGCTACGCTGAATTTTTAAAAGAAGATCAACGGTTGGTTATTTTGCGTATCTTATATGAAATGCCAAGTTATAGCAGTAATTCTAGCATTATCTATAGTGCGTTAGATCACTATGGCCACGCTATTAGTCGTGATCAAGTTAAAACCCATTTAAGTTGGCTTGGACAGCAAGATTTAATCAAAATCGAAACAATCGGTAGTGTTATTGTTGCACGTTTAACCGATTTTGGTGCTGATGTGGCTACCGGTAAAGTTGTTGTGCCTGGTGTAAAACGTCCAAGCGCAGGAGCGTAATTATGGGACGTAAATCAACGATCCACAAATTAGAACCCGAAGTTCGTTCATACATTGAAAAACTATTACGAGCGGATCAACTTACTCTTGATGAGATGATTGCAGAACTGCAACAAAAATTCCCAAGCAATGAAACTCCTAGCAGAAGCAGTTTGCATCGATATCAGAAGGGATTTAATGAAATGACCAATAGCTTACGTGAAATTGAAACGGCATCACGTATTTTGGTTGATGAACTTGGTGATAGTGTTGATGATAAATCAGGGGCACTACTTGCTCAGGCTGTTACAACGCTGGCAACGCGTGCAGCATTTAAAGCGCATGAATCAGAAGATATCACGATTAAAGAAATTAGTTTTTTAGCGAAAGCAGCCAAAGAAGCCATGCAAGCAAGGCAATTAAGCTTTAAAGAGAGGCAGGAAATAGAGAAAGCCGCACGTGAAAAGTTATTGCGTGAGCAAAAAGAAAAACTGGATGAGCTAGAAAAAACAGGCGAAGTACCAGCTGAGATGTTAGCGAAAGTAATTAAAGCGGCGTATGACTTATGACAACACAAACCGAATCAGCTCTTAAATTATATGATTACCAAAAGCGATGGGTTAATGATACTAGCCGTTTTGCTATTGCAATGTTCTCTCGCCAATGTGGTAAAACCTTTACCAGTACATTGCAAATTGTACTCGACTGTTTGCGAGCTGAAGCTCAAGGTAAACGTGCGCGTTGGGTTATTTTATCACGTGGTGAACGTCAAGCACGCGAAGCCATGAATGAGGGGGTTAAAATTCATCTGCGTGCAATGTCCGCAGGTTTTAAAGAACTCGATTATGATTGGGATGCCAATATTAGAGCGTTAGAAGTTGAATTACCTGGTGGTAGTAAAATTACTGCTTTACCTGCCAATCCTGATACTGCTCGTGGTTTTAGTGCTAGTGTTTTACTTGATGAATTTGCCTTTCACCAAGATAGCCGGGCAATTTGGAAAGCATTGTTCCCTGTTATCTCAAAGCCCGGTTTAAAACTGCGTGTGATCAGCACTCCAAATGGCAAAGGCAATAAATTTTATGAGCTGATGACAGGTAAAGATGATGGTTGGTCACGTCATACTGCTGATATTTATCAATGTGTGGCAGATGGTTTACCACGTAATATTGAAGAGTTGCGACGAGGTGCCGGTGATGATGATTTATGGGCACAAGAGTTTGAGCTCAAATGGCTTGATGAAGCCAGCAGTTGGCTTGATTTTGATTTAATAACCAGTGTCGAAGATGAAAAAGCAGGAGTTCCCGAACACTATACAGGCAATCCTTGTTTTGTTGGCGTTGATATTGCTACACGTAATGACCTATTTGTTATTTGGGTCATTGAACAAGTGGGCGATGTTCTTTGGACTCGTGAAATTATTGAGAGAAAGCGACTCTCTTTTGTTGAACAAGATTTACTGCTTGATGATGTTTTTAGGCGTTATCGTGTTATTCGTATCTGTATGGACCAAACAGGTATGGGTGAAAAGCCGGTGGAGGATGCTAAACGGCGCTATGGTGAAATGGTTGTTGAAGGTGTGCTATTTACCGCTCCCAATAAATTAACATTAGCAACACAAGGTAAACAAGCATTTCAAGATAGAAAACTTCGTATTCCCGCTGGCAATAATGCCCTTCGTGCCGATTTGCATAAGTTGAAAAAAGTTACTGGAGCAACGGGACAACCACGTTTTGTTGCTGATTCTGATAGTAATGGTCATGCTGATAGAACTTGGGCTGCCTTTCTTGCAATTAATGCAGCTAGCCAAGATGGGTATGAAATTGAATACCAATCACTAGGCGTTCGTGATTCTTACCGTTCATTGAATCAATATTCGAGTAGCTCAGAACTGGAAACAACCGATACAGGCTTTGGCACGGTACGGGGCGGTAACGATTTTGGAGGATTTATTTAATGTTTAACTGGTTTAAAGGTAAAAAGCCAAAGATTGAAACAGGAAGAGAACTGGCAGGCACAGGCGAAAATAATGATATTACTAAATTGTATGTTGGTTCGCTAGCGCAGCCAGATGATAGTGTTCTTCGTAATCGGGGTGGTGGTCGTTTAGATATTTACAAAGAAGTATTGAATGATGATGAAGTCAAGTCAGCATTTACCCAACGTCAAGATGCTGTTATATCTCGTGAGTGGAAAGTGGAACCCGGAGGCGATAAACAAATTGATACCGAAGCTGCTGAAGCTATGAGTGAGTTACTGAAATCGGTTGGATTTGACCGAGTGACTAAACTAATGCACTACGGTGTTTTTTACGGTTATGCTGTGGCGGAGTTAATTTATGGCATCAAAGATAATCTATATTGGATTGACGATATCAAAGTTCGTGATCGCCGTCGTTTTCGCTTTACTCCAACCGGTGAACTGCGTTTACTGACACACAATAATATGCATGAGGGGATAGCATGCGAAGCACCGTATTTTTGGCATTATGCAACTGGTGCCGATCATGATGATGAACCGTATGGCCTAGGCTTGGCTCATTGGCTTTACTGGCCAAGCTTTTTTAAACGCAATGATATTAAGTTCTGGCTTATATTTCTTGAAAAGTTTGGTATGCCAACTGCGGTAGGTAAATACGGCACAGGTGCAACACCTGAACAAAAACGGGACTTACTGTCACTCACTCGTGCAATTCAGACCGATTCAGGCATCATCATGCCAGATGGCATGACGCTTGAATTGCTACAAATAGCACGCTCAGGCGCAGGCGATTACAAAGCTTTTTACGACTCAATGAACGAAGCTATTCGGCGTGTAACTGTTGGTCAAATCACTTCTTCAGGCGGTGCATCTAGCTCAATCGGTGGTGATGAATCATTACAAGCTACGGTACTAACATCAATTGCTAAATCAGATTCTGATGTGATGTGTGAAAGTTGGAATCGTGGTCCAGGCACATGGTTTACACAGATGAATTTTCCCAGTGCTGCGGTTCCTCAAGTTTCACGTATTTTTGATGAACCTGAGGATCTGAAATCATTATCAGAACGTGATAAGAACATTATTGAGTCAACCGGCTATCGCCCAACCCTTGCATATGTGCAAGATACTTATGGTGGCGAGTGGGAAGAAAAACCACAACTAGCAGAACCGATTGATGTGCAATCTTTAAAAAACGTTGATTTTGCCGAACAGCAACCGAATACCTTTGCGCCAGTACTTCAGTCACAAAGATTAAACACCGAGATGCATCCCGTTACTGATAAATGGATTAATCAAATTAAAGAACTGGTTGATAGCGTACAATCCTTAGAAGAATTGCGTGATAAGTTATTTGAGCTAATTCCCGATATGCAATTAGATGAATATGCAAAGGTCATGGCTGACGCATTAACAGCAGCTAATTTAGCGGGTCGCACAGAACTACTTGAGGATAGCAAAAATGGTTAATGTGGCATATGGCTCGTTGCCATTTAAAGAGCAAATTGAGTTTTTCCGGCGTAAAGCAAATGTGCCCACAAACAGCTATGTAGATATCTACAATAATGAGCATGATTATGCTTTTGTTGTGGCGGGTGCTAATCGTAATGCATTACTAAATGATTTTCGTGCAGCAATTGATAAAGCAATTAGCCAAGGCACAACACTGGATGAGTTCCGTAAAGACTTTGCTGAGATAGTTGAACGTCATGGTTGGAGTTATAACGGCGGTTTTAACTGGCGTACTCGTATCATCTATGAAACAAATTTAAACAGTTCTTATCAAGCTGGGCGCTATCAACAATTACGTGATTCTAAATTTCCATACCTAGAATACTTACATAGTGATTATGTTGAACACCCTAGAGAACTTCATCAAAGTTGGGATCATCTGGTATTAGATTTTAATGATCCTTGGTGGAATACTCACTTTCCACCCAATGGCTATGATTGTCAGTGCCGCGTTCGTGGGCGTACTAAAGGTGATCTAAAAAGAATGGGAAAAAATCAACCTGACAAAGCACCAACAATAAATTGGGTTGATAGAGTAATTGGGGAAAATAGTGGTAATCCTAGAATAGTTCGAGTACCTGAGGGAGTTGACCCTAGTTTTGAACATATACCAGGGCAATCAAGGCTTGAGCACTTTGTACCAGAACCTCTTGATGATGCGCTCGTAACTGCTGCTGAAAGTCCGGGTATTCCAAATCAACGGGCATTAGATCCTTTACCTGCACCACGTAAAGCAAGCGTTGATCGGTTAATTACACAAAAGCTGACTGATGATGATTATGTTAATTTGTTCCTAAATGAATTTGGTGCAAACTTAACTAATCCTGTTGTATTTAGAGATGTAACCGGTGAACCGTTAGTAATTAGTAAATCATTATTTACTGTGAAAAAAACGGGTAAAACAAAAGTGACTAAACTAGGCAGAGAAAAATATTTGCTATTACTTGCCGATGCACTCAAAGAGCCTGATGAAATTTGGACACGTTTGGAATGGATTGCCGCATTGCAAAAATCTGTCGTTCGCCGTCGTTATATTGCTCGATATCTAATTGATGGAGAGCTAAAACCGATGTTATCAGTTTTTGAGGTTGGTGATGATGGTTGGATTGGTGTAACCGCTTTTGCAGCTGAACGCGAAAATTATTTAGAATCATTACGAATTGGTGTGAATGTTTATCAACGAAAATAAAACCTCAACCACCGACACAGTTGAGGTTGCTACGCGTGGGATTGGACGTCTTGTCGGAGACTGCCCGCGTATGCAATATTGTTAGTATAGGTGAAAAAATGACTGGCGTAAATATTGAGTTTAATATACAAGATGCTCTTGATGCCATGCTTTATATTGAAGCAGCCATAGATGATACTCAAAGTTTATTTAGTCATATGGGCGAAGTATTACTTGATATTCATGAAGCCAGATTTACGGCTCAAGAATCGCCCGATGGTGTACCGTGGAAAGAACTATCTCCTTGGTATAAAGACTCAAAACCCAAACAAAAAGATAAAATTTTAACGCTAGATGGTAATCTAAGAAGTACGTTGCATTGGCAGATTGAAGGTAATACCTTGTTGTTTGGTACGAACTTAATCTATGGCGCTATCCATCAGTTCGGCGGTATAATTAAACCAGTTAAGGGCAATGCATTAAATGTGGGAGGACGTCCTGTAAAGCAAGTGGTAATTCCAGCAAGACCATGGCTTGGCATTAGCGCCCAAGATAAATTACTATTGGTCGATGTTGTGCGTGAGCACTTGGGTTTTGTTTAAAACGCAATATAACGCGTTTTAAGCCATTTTTCTAAAAAAGGCTAATCAGTTTATTTACGAATCGCTTTAATCGTGTTGTAAATGCTTTATAATAAGTTTTTAGTGTATATTCCTTCTATTATTTTGCCGTTCCCCTTTCCAAATCATTAAAAAATTATCTGCCCGCGTTCAGATTACCCTTTCCTTAAAATAGATCATGATGCTCTATATCAATTTATTGGAGCATTTTTTATGGCATTTATCCCCGTTTTTAAACCTGGTACGCATACTGCGGTAGATGGTCGAAAAATCACTTTTACTTTAGAAAACTGTATTGATTTAGCTGAAAGCTACGATCCAAGTTTATCTGAAGCGCCTGCTGTAATTGGCCATCCCAAACTAACAGCTCCGGCTTACGCATGGGCAAAATCATTCGAAGTAAAAGATGGTTTAGTTTATGCCAAGTTAGATCAGATTAATCCCGAGTTTGCTGAAGCCTATAATGCGGGCAGTTATAAAAAACGTTCTTTATCAATCTATTTACCCGATTCACCGGGAAATCCAAAACCGGGTCATTATTATGCTCGTCACATCGGTTTTTTAGGTGCAGCAGCGCCTGCTATTAAAGGCTTGCCTGATGCGAGTTTTGCAGAGTCCGACGGCGAGCAAGGTGCCGCAGAGTTCTCGATGGCTGATGAAGAATTTGATGAAAATTTGATTTCAATTTTATCGAACCTGCGTGACCTCTTGATTGAGAAAGAAGGCATCGCCAGTGCTGACCTATTTTTACCGCAATGGCGCCTTGAATCATTGCGTGCAATATCCGACAGAAAACAAAAGGAGAAAGAAAAAATGCCACAACCTTTAGATGCTAGCTTTGCCGAACAACAAGCTGCAATTGACGCTAAAAATGCTGAACTAGCCAAACGTGAACAAGTATTGCTAGAAAAAGAACAAACTAACAAACGTGCAGAATTTTCCGCCTTTGCTGATGAATTAGTTAAAGATGGAAAATTATTACCTGCTCATAAAACTACAGTTGTTGAAGCATTTATGGCGTTGGGTAGTGAACCAATTTCATTTGCTGAAGGTGATGCAACTGTTAACAGTTCCCCAGTTGATTTAATCAAAAAAGTACTTTCAGAGCGTCCTAGTTTTATGAACTTTGCTGAAAAATCGGCTGCTAGTGATAGTGAAGATAACGTTGATAAACAAGATCCAAAAGTCATTGCTGATGCAGCCAAAGCCTATCAAAAAGAACAGGCAGACAAAGGTAATACAATTTCAATTAGCCAAGCAGTTACGCATGTAACCAAAGCTAAAAAGTAAGAGCATTAATTACAGGCTGATTATTAATGTCAGCATCATTTTAATTTTAATCAAAAGGTTTTTATATGAATATTCCAGGATTAATAGTAGCAAAAACCGCTGAAGGCGAAGTCAAACTTGTCTGTCATGGTAGTGAAGATGGTCTAGCAAAAACAGCGATTGACGGTACCGTATTATTAATCGGTGTATCAACAATTGTTGGTGGCGGTGACGGTGAAGTGTTTGATGTGATTCGTAGCGGTTTAGCGCCTGTTTTTTATAGCGAAGCAATTGCGATAGGTGATCCAATCACAGCAAATGCCGATGGTCGAGCTAAAAAAGCGATGTCAGGTGATTTTATTATTGGTTTTGCTGAAGAAAATGGTAATGAAGGTGAGTTAGGCTCAATTTGGATTGCACCAAGCAAACAAGCTTGACCTGTTATTTAACTAATAGTCTATGACCTTTAATAAACAAATTTTTAATTGAGGAGTTTTATATGCAACGCCCTTTCCCAGTTGAACCGCAGTTGACTGCAATTGCTATCGCTTACCGTAATAATAAGTTAATAGCTGATGAAGTATTACCACGTGTACCCGTTTCTAGCACGTCTTTTAAATGGTTGGAGTACGATTTTTCAGAGCGATTTACGCTCCCAGATACTAAAGTTGGGCGGATAGCACAACCAAATCAAGTTGAATTTGGTGCCAAAGAGCAAGAAAGTTCAGTGACTGATTATGGACTAGATAGCCCCGTACCGCAAGACGATATTGATACTGCAATCACTGGTCATAACCCTCTCGGTCATGCAGTCGAAGCAACGACTGATTTAATTTTGTTAGATCGTGAGGTTCGTGCTGCTAATGTACTGTTTAATGCAAATAACTACACCAACACCCAAAAGTTAACAGAAGCGCAACAGTGGAATAAGGATAAAAGTGATCCGATTGGTTTAATTACAGACGCTTTTGATTCAATGATTGTGCGACCTAATATTGGCACTTTAGGTCGTCGAGTTGCAACAATATTACGTCGTCACCCCAAAATTGTTGCTGCATATCATGGAAATGCCGGTGAAAATGGTCTTGTCCCGCTCGGTTTTTTAGCTGACTTATTAGAGTTAGAAGCGATTTATATTGGTGATGCATTCCTAAATAGTGCTAAACCTGGTAAATCACCAACCCTATTACGTGCATGGGGCAATAAAGCTAGTTTCACCGTTCGCAATAAATTAGCAAATACTAAAGGTGGTGTTACATTTGGCTTTACAGCCCAATTTAAAGATCGTGTTTCGGGTTCAATTGTTGATCCTGATATCGGTTTACGTGGCGGTCAACGTGTTCGAGTTGGTGAGTCAGTCAAAGAGTTAGTTGTAGCTAAAGATGCGGGCTATCTGTTTGAAAATGTTATTCCGGCAAATGGCTAATAATGTGAACTAAAACCAACAATAAATTATTGTTGGTTTGAGGGAGATAAGATGAATGTTCCATATATTACATTGCTTAACCTCGCTGAGCGCCCGGGTCTTATTGAACTGTCGCAAACAGTTGCTCAAGATGGTGAAATCCCTGTTTCGAGTGATTTACTTAGTGCAATTATTCATGAACAAGATACGTCTTCCTGGTCGACGGATGATGTGGCTGCGGCTCATGCAACGATTTCGCGCATTACTGAGTCAATCAACGATTCGGAAGCTGAAATCAATGGTTTTTTGCGTCAGCGTGGGCATAAGCTGCCATTAACTGTTGTGCCTCGATTATTGACAGATTGGACACGCATTATTGTTCGTTACAAATTGCATCGCAATCGTGTTTCTGATGAAAAAAGCGATCCTATCGTGCGTGATTACAAACAAGTTCTGGGCTTTTTAAAAATGGTAGCTGAAGGTAAATATTCGCTTGGTATTGATGATGCTTTGCCTGTTGCAGGTGGAGTTCCGAAACAAACTGGCCCTGTTCGTGTATTTGATATGAACACATTACGGGATTTTGGACGATGAGTAGCGCACCATTTGATGTATCAGTTATTGCTGACAAACTCAAGGTATTGCTGCAAGAAAAAACATTAGTTTTTGTTGGTACCAGTGCTGAATACAGCAAGCTGACTGATTTAACTTCAGCTCCAACACCAGCAGCTTATGTTTTGCTTGGTAAAGAAACACCCAATGATAAGCCCGCAGGGACACGGCAGTCAGTAAGTGTTAATTTTGGTGTTGTGATTGTTGCACGTGATATTTCTAGCCAAGCAACAAATATTCAAAATGTTAAACAGCTAGCAAATCCCGTTATAGGTGCGGTGCGTGATTTGTTGATTGGTAAAACAGTTCAGTTTATTGATGGAGTGCGCCCAGTTAGTTGGATTGGTGGACAAACGTTAGGTTTTCAAAATGGCGTACTAGTGTGGATTGATTCATTTCAAACCCAACACTTCATTGGTAGCCGATAAAAGTTTAGGAGAAAAATATGTCAGATTTATTAATGAGTCTTCAGGGTACGATTAATCTCGCTACTCGTGATACTGCAAGTTCACCAGCCCGCCCTGGTGCATTTCGGCATGTGGGTACGGCTGATTCCTGTGAAATGGAACTAAGTGTTGAAACGGTAACACAAAATGAATCATATACAGGACAGCGCTTACAAGTTGGTGAATTGACATTAGGTAAAAGTGGTACGTTAAATCTTACGTTAAAAGATTGGTCAATCGAAAACATTGCGTTAGCGCTTTATGGTGAAAAGATTACTGTTGATGCAGGTATTGTCACTGATGAAAAATTACCAAACGACTTAGTCATTGGTGATCGCATAAAGTTAGCTAACCCATTTGTTGCAGATGTTGAGTTAAAAATTGCTGATGGAACCACATTAGTATTAGGCACAGATTATGAAATTGAATCAGCCCATGCTGGATTAATCAAGTTACTAACTACACAGGCATTAACAGCAACGGTAGATTATTCATATGCTAAGACTGAAAGCTTGGGTATTTTTACCCGTCAACCACCAGAACGTTGGTTTATGCTCGATGGTATCAATACTGACCGTGAAAATGAACATGTAATTGTGGAGCTATTCCGCGTTAAATTCAATCCAATTTCTAACTTCTCGTTACTACACAATGAGGGATACGGTGAATTACCACTTACTGCCACGGTCTTGGCTGATATGAGTCAAAACAAGGATAGTTCGCTTGGTTATTTTGGCTCATACGTTCAAAAGGCGAAATAAATTTATTTTATTATGCGGTGAATATTCACCGCTAATTATTCAACTCTCTAATTTTATTAGTAGGTAAATAACATGGCAGAAAAAGTGACAGCAACAAAAGAAGAATCAAATGATTTAGCAACATTAATGCCGAATCGTGAGATCGTGCTAGCAGGTGAAACAATTACAGTACGTGAATATTCATTTAAAGATGCACTAACAATCGGTAACGAAATTGACCAGTTCGTGACATTAATCGTTACAGAAATGAACGGTACAAACAAAATCACGATTGAACAAGCGGATGCAATCTTTCTTAATAATCTTGAGCTAGTCAATTTACTAATTAGTGTATCAATCAATAAGCCAATTAGCTTTATTGAATCACTTGGTTACGAAGACGGGATCCAATTGTTGGATTGGTGGTGGGTTGTTAACTCTCGTTTTTTTATGAACGCGGTAACTCGCAAAATCATTCGGCAAAACGCTGCAAAACAGGCAAATCAGTAAGCTGGAGTGATGTTTTTACATTATTAATTAAAAATGGACATGATGCGCAGCAGTTACCGCATTACACGCAACGCCAATTACTGCTGTATTACGATGAATTAATTAAGTTACAAAACCGAGAACGAGCTAACCGAATTGAAGATATTTGTGTTGGCTTTAATGGTGGTAAACAAGTTACAAAGTTTGTAAAACAGTTACGCGGAGAGCAATAATAATGGCTAATAACGATATGAATATTGCAATGAAATTCACGGCTGACGTGAATCGTGCTAAAAAAAATATTCATGAAGTGAGTGATGAAGTTAAAGATTCAGCAAAAACCATTCAAGAAGCAAACCGCAAAAACGCTGAAAGTTTTCAAAAATTATTTAATCAACAATCTGAATCATGGAAAAGAGTTCATATTGAATCTTTGTGGGATGATTACATCAAAGAGCAAGAAAAACTTGCTAAGGCACAAGAGGCAGCGACAAAAGTTACTAAAGCTCATCAAAAAGAGGTTGAGAAATTAAAATCTGGGTTGGATCAATTATTAGCAAGTATTGATCCAGCAACTAAAGGTTTAAGTCGATTAGATGCATTAGAAAGCAAATTAAGGAAATCCAAAAACGCAGGTGTGATTGATGGTGATACGTTTGATGATTATCTTGGGAAAATCAATAATCAACGTGCTGCATTATCAACGGTTGAATCACTAAATGAGGGGACTAAAAGATTGGTATTTAATACTAAATCTGCCCACCGAACTTTTTTTATGATGTCAAAACAGCTAGCTGCGGGTAATTTTAATGGCATTGGTAACTCATTATTTTCAATTGCCAATATGACGGGTAAATTACCATCATTATTTGGTGCTGCTGCTATCTCTGCCGGTGTTTTTATTGCTGCAGCTTACAAAATGTCCCAAGTGATAAGTACGATAATTTCAGACCAAGAGCGGTTTAATCGTGCATTAATTTCAACGGGTAATTATGCCGGTGCTACCGCAGGCGGGCTTGAGGCTATGTCTCAGCGTATCGGTAAAATTAATCATAACTACAGTGAAACACGTGGTGTTATTGCAGAACTGACATCAGCGGGGCGATTATCAGCAAAATCGATTGAAAATATTGCTACTGCATCAGCGTATATGGCACAAGTGACAGGAAAAAGTGCCCAAGACGCCGTTCAATCATTTAAAGGTATTGAAAATTCAGTCACTAGTTGGGCGGTTGAAAGTAATAAACAATATCACTTTTTAGATCTGGCTACTTATCAGCGTATTGCAGCGCTAGAAGCACAAGGTGACACAGAACAAGCTATTGCAGTTGCTACCGAGAGATATGCCAAAGAGATGGAAGTCAGCGCTAACAAGATGCAAGAACAGCTCAATTGGCTAGAAGATGCATGGCGACGCTTCAAAAATGGGGTTAGTGTTCTAGGTAATGAGTTAAAGAAAGAACTTAAGTTTGATTTAGGATTGTCAAGCCTAGAAGAAGATATTGAAAGAATGGAGAAAGCCAAAAAAAGAGGTTTTTACATTGTTCCTGGATCAGTATCTATTCCATACTCAAAAAATGATGATAAAGCATTACAAGAAAAGTATGCTGAACGAGATAAACAGCAAAAAGAAGTACAAGAAAAGCATGATACTGATGTCATTAATGAAAAAGCAATCAATGCCCAAAAAGAGCTTGATGAGCTGCATAAACAAAATGCCAGTGATGCCGAAAAACAAGCTAAAGCGGTTGATGAATTACGTAAGAAATATGAAGCGCTGTGGGCCAACGAAAAAGGTCGTAAAGATTTACAAGCACAAGGGGTTAAATCAAAAGACGGTAAATCATTTTCTGGCGGTCAATATGATAAAGATGTTAAAAATATTACTGATAAAGGTATTCTTGAATACAATAAAGGGGTTGAAAAATCACTAAAACTGACAACAGAACTGCAACGAGTGATGCATGAAATCAATGAAGGGCAGTATAAAAATGCATCACAAGCAGAAAAAGACAGAGCTATTGCGCTAGCTAAACAAGTTGACGCTAAAAATGCGGCAAAACATATCAAAAAAACTGATTTTTCATTAACAAATGACAAAAACAATCTAGCATTGCAGCAACAATTAAATGAACTATTACTTGGTACAAAAGCTAGTGATGACACAGTTGAACAATGGTATAACAATCTATTAGCTAAGTTTAAGAAAATGGGAAATAAAGAAGGTATCGATTTAATCGACCAAATTTTACCCCTTAAAAAAGCTGAAGCGAATTTAAATGAAATTATCACTAAAATTCAACAGGCACAATCACGTCAATCAACGAAAGAACAGAGTATTCAAGCACAAGTAACAAGTGGATTAATTACACAAGTTGAAGCGCAAAGCCAGTTAATTGATTTGCACAAGCAAACAGCGCAAGAACTTGCCAAATATTTACCTACTTTGCAAACTATGACTGAATTACCCGGACAAGCTGGCGAAAATGCCCAAAAAGCGTTGGCAACATTACAATTACAAATTGCTGAACTAAATAAAACCACAGATGTACTTACTAATGCATTTAAAAATGGGTTACACAGCGGTATCCAAGGTAGTCTTGATTCTTTAGCAAAAGGTACATTTGAATTAAAAGATGCATTATTAAACCTTGCACAAAGTATCGTATCAGCAATGGCGCAAGTTGCGACAAAAGGTTTAGCAGATATGGCAATGAATGGACTATCAAATTTAGGTAATTCATTGTTTGGTACAGCAACAGATGCTGCTGTTGATAGTGCAAATGCAGCAGCTTCAGCAGGTTTAATGGAAACAGCTATTGCTACAAGTACTGCTACTGGTGCGGGATTAATGGGTGAGTCTATTTCTATGTCAGCAGGTATTGGAGCTGAAACAATTTCCGCATCAATGGTAACGGCAGGTACAGCTGCTGGTGAAATTATTAGTGCAGCGATGATTGCAGCAGCTGGTGCAAATGCAGGTAGTTCGGCAGTTGGTGCAGCAGCAGTGGCAGTGGCAACAGGTGGTTATATTTCAGGGCCAGGTACTAGCACATCAGATTCTATTCCAGCTAAATTGTCTAATGGTGAATATGTTGTTAATGCAGCATCAGTCAAAAAATATGGTGTTGACTACTTACACGCTATCAATACTGGGCGATTGCATCGTTACGCAACTGGCGGGCTGGTTTCTAATGTTAGCAGACCAACTGCGCCCAATTTATATGATGAAAATTCAACATCAAGCGCAACAAATCAAGCTCAGTCTGCTCCTGTTATTCAACAAACCCTTATTCTTGATAGCGGTGAAATGATGAAGTCTGGTATTAGTTCTGTTGAAGGTTCTCGTGCAATGATGACGTGGATTCGTGCAAACTCCCAAACCCTAAAACAGGAGTTGTCATAATGAAAAAATTTTTATGGCAAGCTGAACCAGATTGGACTAATGGCATAACTGAAATACTGGAATGGAAAACCGATATTTTACAATCGTACAGTGGCGCAGAGCAACGCATTGCTCGGCGATTATCACCACGTCGGACGTTTGAATTTTCCATTCTAATTAATGGTAATGAACGTTCACGATTTGAAAATAGATTGGCATTTGTTGGCGGAAATTCTTGGTATTTTCCTATTTATACTGATGTTACCTATCTGAATTATGCGGTTAATACAGGTGCTATAGTTCTGCCGTGCAGCACGGTAGGTCGTGATTTTGTAGTCGGCAATAAAGTACTAATTAAAAGTGAGATTAACAATGTTAATCAAACAGCATTACTTGAAGTCGCAGCGATAAGCACAGATTCAATCACATTAGTTAATCCAGTTAAAGCTGAGTTTTTGGCCGGTGCATGTATTTATCCTGTTCGATTGGCCGTACTAACAGATATGCCAGAATTAACTCGGCATAATGATGACCTACTGAGTGCACAAATTCGTTTCAGAATTAGTGAGCATAACGCATTTAGTAACGATATTTCATATCTACCTGTTTATCGAGATTTTCCAGTATTAACTATGTATCCAGATTGGTCTGAATCGTTAAAAGGTCGATATGAGCGTGTTTTACTTGAATTAGACAATGGTTCTGGAATTCCAAAAAGATTGGACACCGCCCGTTTACCATTCTTTGTGCAAGAATTTCGTTGGTTTCTGACTGAACGAAATGAGCAAATACAATTGCGTCAATTATTTTACTATTTGACTGGTTGTCAAAAAAATATTTGGGTATCAAGTCACGCGAGCGATTTTAATGTTCTAGCTGTTGATGGTCGAGTTCTTGAAGTTGAAAACACCGGGTTTAATGAAATTGGATTACTGCCTGGTCGAAAAGATTTAGTCATAACTTTATGTAATGGCAATGAGCTATATCGTCGTATTGAACTTGTCGCTATCGTTTCTGATGAGATTGAGCGTTTACTACTGAATGAACCTATTAATGTAAATGCTGACGATATTCTGTCTGTTTCATTTTTAATATTATGCCGTTTAGATTCGGACTCTGTCAGTTGGGAACACGTTACCGATGCTGATGGCTTAGCTAATATTACTTGTAGCTTTAGAGGAGTGCGAGATGAGTTGGAATCAATTTGAGTATTCAACAAATAACGGTAAACCATTAACGTTATATGAATTTATTCGTAATGAACAAAAATATTATCGCTATACCAATGCTGATAGAAATATTGATTTTAATGGTGAGATGTGGATAAGTGAAGTGATCAGTAATACAGGACTAAGTATAGGCACGGGTAATAGTCTAGAAATTACATTGCCATCAACGTCGGACGTAGTTCGTTTATTTCGTGGCGTACCGCCCACAAAACCCGTTGTAATCAAAATGTATCAGTTACACGAAAATGACAATGAATTTAAAGTTATCTGGGTCGGAAAAATCCAAGAAGTTAAACGAGAATCAATTGAAAAAGCAAAACTCATTACGGCAAGCGTTGCAAGTTCGTTTGAACGAAGCGGATTAAGATTAACTTATGGCCGTTCGTGCCCATATGCCCTTTATGACCACAATTGTCAAATTTGGCAAGATAATTATAAAGTGGCCAATATTGAAATTATGGCGTTGGATGGTGCAAATATCACCGTAAATTTATCAGGATTTAATTCGGGTTATTTTTCTGGTGGATACATGGAATTTTATATCGATGGTATTCAAGAACTGCGTGGATTGAAAGCACATGTTAATAATGTGATAGGTGTTCTTGGTGGTACTCAAGGGTTAAGTAAAGGGATGCGCGTTAATTTATATCCCGGATGTAATAAAACCATCAAAGCCTGTAATGAAAAATTTAATAATCATCTCAATTATGGTGGACAACCCCACATTCCGGGCATTTCACCGTTCACAATCGTCAAGCTTTTTTAATTTGGAGGAATTTTATTGTGTGGTGGGCTGTCGCTAAATTTGTTGCTGTTATTGTTGCCAGTTATGTGATTGCACGTGTTACTGCGAAACAACCCAAAAGTAATCGTCCAACCGCTGCAACCGAAGATGATTGGAATATGCCGATACCTGATGAGGGTACTCCTCAGTGTGTTTTTTTCGGTGACTGCTGGACAGCTGATTGGTTCGTGCTCGGTTATGGTAATTATCGTTATAGTGCAATTCGTAAGTAATTTTGGAGCATTTATTATGAAAATAACAATGGAACATATTCGTGCGGGCGGTGGCTGTGCCGGAGGATTACGCGAGTTTTTTAAACGTTATAATCTGGATTTAAATGCGTTTATTCATGATGGATATATTGATTCAGAAAAAGTGTTAAAAACCGGCGATGCGCTAGCTGTTCGTATAGTCAATATTGCAAAGGAGCAAGAAAATGGGCGGTAGTTCATCAAAAAAAGTGACTGTTGGCTATCGGTATTACTGGGATTTATTCTGTGGATTAGGTCGTGGTCCAATTGATTCTATTGTTGCGATTACAGCTGATAAGAAAATTGTGTGGTTGGGAAAAGAAGGCGAAGCAAATACTAATTGCTCTATTTATATAAATAAACCCAATTTATTTGGTGGTGAGGACACTGGTGGTGAAGGTGGTATTCAGGGGAACCTTGAAATAATGATGGGTGAACCAAATCAAATTCCATCAAATAGTTTAAAAAATATTTTAAAAGGATTGATTCCGGGATTTCGTGGTTTGGTCACAACATTTTATTCAGGTTTAATCAGCTGTTACAGTGCATCACCAAAACCGTGGTCATATCGCGTTCGTCGAACAACTAAAGGGTGGGATAAAAATAATGTTTGGTATCCAGAAAAATGTTTGATCTTATTGCGTGATGATTTATCTGAAATTGCAGGGATTGAAACTGAGATTGAAAGTCGCTATGGGAAAATAAATCAACCCATTAAACATAAACATAAGTTTATAAATAAAAATAAAGATAAAACTCCGGAACAACTTGAGCAGGAAAGAAAAGAACGAGAAGAGGCAAAACGCCGAGAAGAAGAGCGACAGAGCAATATCGTAGCTTTACGCAAAGCACTAACTCATAATATTCCAAATATTCATGCAATGAATCCGGCACATATTTTGTTTGAATGTGCGACAAACCGTGACTGGGGACGTGGATTATCATGGAGTGATATTAATATTGAAAGTTTTAAAAAAGCGGCAGATACATTATATAGTGAAAAATTTGGTTTGTGTTTTCGATATAATCGCCAAGATCAAATACAAACTTTCATACAACAAATTTTAGATCATATTGGTGCGGCGCAATATGCTGATTTATCAACGGGTCAATTAAAATTAAAGCTAATTCGCAATGATTATGATTCAGATATGTTACCTCTTTTTACATATGATAATGGTATTTTGTCAGTGCAAGATGATGATAGTGCTAGCAGTGATACATCATATAATGAAATAGTTGTTACATATCATAATCCAGTAACAAACGAAGATGCAACTGTACGAGCACAAAACCTAGCTTCTATTCAGCAGGTCGGTTTAATTAGTAATTCAGTTGAATATAAGGCCATACCAACTCAAGCATTGGCAGCAAGACTTGCTGAACGCGACTTAGAAATGAATGCCGCCGGTATTACACGATTAATCATTAAATTTGATAGACGTGGTGGCATATTAGAGCCGGCATCGTGTTTCCGTGTATCTTTACCTGACCGTGATATTGAAAATATGATTTTACGCGTCGGAAAAATAGAGGAACAAAATGATGGTGCTTTATTAATAACTGGCGTGCAGGATGTTTTTAGTTTGTCATCAACATCTTACAGTACATCACAACAAACAAGCGAATGGGTAGCACCAGATAATTCAATTCGGGCAGTTAATGATGTACAACTTATTGAATTACCTTATGCGGTTCTCGTATCAACACTGAGCGCAGCGGATCTAGATTATGTAAAACCATCGTCAGGATACATAGGTGTTATGGCATCAGCACCAACAGCTGCATCAATTAATTATATTTTACAATCTCGTGCAATGGGAGCTGAATTTGTTACACAAAGTCAAGGGGATTGGACTCCAAAAGCAACACTAATAAACGATATCGAAAAACTAAGAACAAAGTTTGAAATTAAAATTGATTCTGATTATCAAATGTCAATCGGTGAAGGCATTATAATTGACGACGAATTTATGCGAATTGATGAATTTGAGGTTGAGACAAATATCTTGACAGTTGGTCGCGGTTGCTTTGATTCGCTACCGGCATTCCATAATGCTGGTTCAACAATACGTTTCTATATGAGTGTTTTAGAAACAGATCACATTGAATACATTAGCGGCGAAACAGTCGGAGTTAAACTGCTCACGCAAACTAATTCGGGTAAGCTAGATGAGGATATAGCACCAGTAGAAAGAATTGTTATGTCTCATCGTCAGATCCGACCATATTTACCCGGAAATATTAAAGTTAATAATATTTTATATCCTGATTTTATTGATACAGCAGAAAAATACGTTTTAAGTTTTTCACATCGTGACAGAGTTCTACAAGCTGATCGACTGATAGATTGTCTAAATGAAAATATCGGATTTGAAACAGGTACGACTTATCGAATCGAAATCGCTGACTATTATACAAAAGAAGTTATCTGGCAAATGGATACAACAAGTTCATCAATAAATTTACCTTATTTATCTGAAGATCATATTTATGATGATTTGCATATTTTAACGTTATATACAATTTGTAATGGATATGAATCATTTAACAAATTTATAGTGAATCTACCTGAAGGCCGTGTTATTACAGGCAATACGGGGGCCAATAATGTCTAGTCAAAACGAATATTATTATGGGCAAGGTAAAGTTTATTTATCACCAAAATCATCAGTTGGGCAATGGCGGTGGATTGGTGATGTATCTTCGTTAAAAATCAATTTTGAATTTGAAGAACAATATAGTAAACGCAGTATTGGTGGACGATTAGTTAATGGTAAAAGATTTATTATTTTCACTGGAGGGAGTATTACTGCAACTTGGTTTGATCGTTCACTAGAAAATCTTGAATTATTATTACGAGGAAAGTCTGTATCACATCAACAGGGTTGGACTGAAGAAGAGTTCAGAAATATAAAATCAGGCATGACAATCTACTTACAACATCAAAATATAAGAGACGTTTTTATTGAAAATCTAAATGAACATATTGATTACATTGTAGATTGTAAAGCTGGTTCAATTCTCTTTATAACAAAACCAAAATCACAACGGCTTCTAGTTGAATATGATTATTCAGGATTAAGCGGTATTAGCATTTTAAATAATGAACCCAACGATTTTTCACTTCGCTATGAAGGAAAAAACATAATCGATGATAAACCAATCAATATGGAGTTTTATCGATTGTCATTAGATCCAATTGAATTTATCAGTTTGATTGATGATAAATCAGAATTTTCAAATGTTGAAACTACATTACAGTTATTACCTGATTTATCAAAAAATCCAAAATCAGATTTTGGACTATTCGGCAGAATAATACAGTTTAACGATTTCAACGACATCTTATACGATGATGAAATTGCTTATGATGAACGATACGAATTTGCATATTAGAGGGTATAAATAATGGAACATTTAATTGAAGAAGTAAAATGGGAAAATAATGTATATCTCATTCAGCGAAAAGACCGCGTCGGGGGCGGTGTGCGTGGTATAGCAAACAAACCACATCACGAGCTAGCTAACAGAACACAATATTTAAAAAAAGAAGTCGACACAATTAATACTGCATTAGAATTTACATTATCTGCATCTAAAGATAATTCCAATTTTGATGCCAATGTAATCGTATCGAAAATTTAAAAAGACCAGAAAACAAAAATGATGCCGTTAATAAAGAATATGTTGACTGCAATGATGAAAAACTACAAAAACAAGTAAATCGGCTAATCGAGGCTAAGATCGGCTATGAGTCAATTGGTAACTTCAATGATGGATGTTCTATAAATACAAGAAATGAAATTGTCTACAACGAACAAACTAAAAAATATTATGCTTGGGCAGGAAGTTTACCACATATTGTTTTACCACAAACAAATGTAATAGATGAAATAAACAACGGAAAACCATGGTTGGTCATTGAAAACTCGAACGAATTTATAGCAAAAATTGAGAGTATAAAACAAATAGCACAAAGTGTAGCAACCCAATTTTATGGCTTTAAAAAAGACGGTGCAAAATTGATTTTAGAAACAGCAGGAAATATAGATAACAAAACATTACATATTTCTGAATTTCTTGAGTGGATAATTGCACCAGGTGGATGTGAATTTATTGTTAATGACAAAGAACTACTGATGGTTATATAAGAAAAGAGAGGTTAAAAATGGCGACAATTAACTTAGGAAACATCAGATTTAACTGGTGTGGTGAATATGCCAGTTCAACACAATACACAAAAGATGATGTTGTTGGATTCGGAGGTTCAAGCTGGATAGCTCGTAAAAATGTAAAAGGTGTTAATCCTACAAAAAATGAATTTTGGGATTTGATGATTGCCGGAGCGGAAAAACCATACGTTATAGGTGAACAAAAACTAATGGCGTTTAGAGCTTCTGAGCTTCCTTTCGGGTGGTATTTTAGAAATGGCGACAACTACTTACTCGATTCACAACAAGGCCGAGCTTTAAATAGTTTATCTGCAAACTACAAAGAAGATTACAAAATAACTATTAAAGTAATTAACGGCAAACAATACATTAATGTACCGACAGCGTTTGCGCCCGACGGCAGAGGCTGCTTTGAGCGTGCAGTTGATGGAACTCACAGGCAGGTAGGTAGTTTTGAAGATGATGCAATCCGCAATATTAAAGGGGCAATACAGGACGGACCAGGACAAGCTATTTTGGGACATGAAAACTTAACAAATGGTAAAACTGACGGAGCAATATCAATACGCCATAGCGGTAATGATTATTTACATGTCGGTAATCGCCGTGCGCGGTGGGCGTTTTTTGATTTTGATGCATCACGCGTAGTACCGACTGCACACGAAAATAGACCGATTAATGTCGGCATGACGCCAGCTATATATTTGGGAGTTTAATATGATTAATTACTATTTCGATAACACAAATGAACTAAAACCATTCACACATGAATTAGAGGCAAATGATGACACATTACCGCCAGATAATGCGTTGCGTATCGCTCCCGAATTTAAAGATGGCAATTGGCCGTGCGTGCAAAATGGCAAATGGATTTTAGTTGAGGATCATCGAGAAAAAACGGCATATGACATTGAAACGAAAAAATCAAGCGTGGTTAATTATCTCGGTAAAATTAAAAGTGGTTTTACACTACAAGAACCATTCGAATTTTGCAAATGGAACGGCAAAAAATGGGTTTTAGATGAAGAAGAAAAACGAGAGTTTAAAATCAAAAAAAATGTAACTATTAGGGATTCATTACTAAATGACGCTAATACAGAAATTGAAATCATTAATCGAGCAATTCGCCTACGCAGAGCATCTGAAGCAGATAAAACTCGTTTAGAAAAGTTAGAACTCTACACTATCGATTTATACGAATTAGATTTAAACAATGTTGATGTCGTATTTCCCGAAAAGCCGTAAAGTGTAATTCACTTTCAAATATAGAAATAAACGGCGTGGTTAATTATCAATTAATTTAAACAATAATTATCACACGCCGCATCAACAAACTACTGATAATTCATTTTCTGAATATGATGCTTTATTACTGATTATAGATGATTATAATCGGCAAAAACAGTCTCTAATCACCCTATTAGCCGATGCTGTTGCCCAAAAAGCCTTAGCAGAGCAGTTTTAAAATCAATACGAATATATTAATGTTAAAGGTTATTCGATTAGTGACATCTTTAGTGGCAAAATGAATTAACAACGAGGTTTATAATGAATAAATATTTTCAAATTATTACTGGCAAAATCACCGAACTGCAAGTGATTGATACTGATTTATCTCTTATTGTGACAAAAAAAGGAGAGTAACCGAATAATAGTTGATGATTTATCACTCTGAAAGGCTTTATTAGGCGCTAGGCAATATAAATAGTAACCAATTGGATATAAATGATATTTTTGTCAATGTTTGTACTAATGACGGATTTTTACAGAGTTTTTTTAGGCGTTTTTTAAATTTTATTATAAATATAAATCAATTATACTATTTATTGTATAATTACAAAGGATGTTGTTCTAGATAGTTTTATTGATCTTGGAGCGCTGCAAAATTGTGTAATAATTTAGAAGGTGAATTAGGCAATAGTATTGATGGTGTGTTTGCCTGTTTTTTATTATCACAAATAGTGAAAAAAGATTTTAATAAATTGATTTTAAAGGATATATAAGTAATTATTTATCACTAACTCAACACCAATGATTTTTAAAAATCACAGCTATATAACGCTATATTTTATTGCGTATTTTAATATTTGCCTTTATATTATTGCCAATAATCTTATTCTAGTTTTACTCTAATCATTTATAAGCACAATTTATGCATAAAAAACGTCTTTCTTTGATTGTAGCGATCATTGCTGTTATTGCTATGGTTATTATTATATATTTTGCTAATCAACCGAGCACCATTATATTACAAGGTGAAGTTGAATCTAGTCGTGTTGATGTTGCAGCTAGAGTGCAGGGGCGAGTGGTTCAATTTAATTATGATGTTGGAGATAATGTTAAACAAGGTGATGAACTTCTTACCCTTTCAAATCCAGCATTATTAGCGCAGCTTGCAACGGCAGAAGCGCAATTAAAAGTGACAATGGCGAGCCGTGATAATACTTATAGTACTAGACCAGAAACCATTGATGTGCAAAAGGCACAGTTAGATAAAGCGAATTCAGATTTAGTTTTAGCACAAACGAGCTATGAACGTATTAATCGTTTAGCTAAAAATGGAACAGTTTCAAAGCAAAATTATGATGAATCTTTTAATCAATATCAAGCAGCGATTAAGGCCCATGAAGCCGCTAAAGCTAATTTAGAATTAGCCGAAAATGGTAATAGTATAGAACAGAAAAAATTAGCCGATGCGCAGGTGGAACAGTCTAAGGCGGCGTTGTTGCAAGTAAAAACGGATGTCAATGAATTAACTTTAGTAGCTCCTATTAGTGGTCAAATTACGACTCGGGTTGCCGAAACTGGACAATTGTATAGTCCGGGCACGCCACTTTATTCTATTATAGATTTAAATGATATTTGGTTTACTTTTAATATTCGAGAAGATTTGCTAGGCAATCTTAAAGTTGGTGATACGTTTCAAGTAAAAGTGCCGGCATTAAATAATCAAGTTATTGATGTTAAAGTCACCGTATTAAATGCCTTAGGCCAATATGCAAATTGGCAAGCGACCAAAGCGACGGGGGACTTTGACCTAAAAACTTTTGAAATGCGTGCAAAACCAATTAATAATGTGGCTGGTCTTCGTCCAGGAATGAGTGTTACCACAAAGTGGCAATCTCACTAACATAAATAATATGGAGATTATACACAAAAGGAAAGGGCACTGATGTCTCAATCGCTATTAGAAGTGATTAGGTGGGAACTTCGTAAATTAATTAAACAACGTTTTTTGTTTTTATTAGTTTTCATCTATCCTTTATTATTCATTTTTTTATTTCTTTATATGTATCATGCTGGTGTAATTACCCAGATACCTATCGCAGTAGTTGATCAAGATACAACTAAATCATCTCGTACATTAATTCAACAAGTGGCAGCTTCACCGCAGTTACAGGTCGCTGAACGTTATCAAGATCTTTCTTCAGCCAAACATGCGTTGATTAAGGGAAAAGTTTATGCTGTGCTTTTTATTCAACCCGAATTCGAAAAAGATCTTATCGCAGGGCATCAACCAGAAGTAATCGCTTTTTATAATAATCAGTATATGTCGGCGGGTACGATTATTTTTCGGGCGATGAGTTCTGCATTGAAAACAGCTAATAGCCAAATAGTACTGCAAGGATTATTAGAAAAAGGAATTGCTTCACCGGTAGCACAAAGTCAAATGCAAACTATTCCAGCTAGTTTACATCCTTTATATAATCCTACATTAAATTATCTTTATACCTTAATTAATGGTTTAATCCCCACGATTTTGCAGATCATTATTATGATGGCAATGGTTACTAGTGTTACTCGAGATCGCTTTGCTGCAACGAGTTATCAGCAAATCTTACAACTAGCTAATCAGAATATTTTTATCTTTTTATTAGGGCGTATTCTTCCATATTTTCTTTACTTTTTATTTTGTCTGATTTTATTTGATACAGTTTTAATCGCTTATTTTAATTTACCATTAAATGGGCATTTTATATTGCTGATGCTTGGTGGTATCGGGTTTACACTGACTTGTTGTTTATACGGGATTTTTTTTGGTTTAACTGGCTCAACCCTAGCACAAGCTTATGGCAGTGCAAGCTTAGTGGCATCGCCTAGTTTTGGGTTTACTGGTCTGATTTTTCCTCGTCTTGCAATGAATACTTTTGCTTATATTTGGGGCGCTTTATTGCCTGTGACATGGTATATACAGATTCGTCTTGATCAAACATTACGAGCGCCAAATATGATGACTTCGTTAGAACCCTTTGTTTATTTATTGATCCAGTTTAGCGTTATGGCATTACTTATTACTCTTTATTTACGAAAAATCCGTAGGCGGTTAATATGATTAAATCTTTATTATTAATTTCCTATGAAGAACTAAAACGTATTTTCCAAAATAAAGCGATAGCCAGCGTTATGTTTGTGGGAATTTTTATCTATTTTTTCTTTTATCCACAACCTTATTTACATGAAGCGATACGAGATGTTCCGATTGCTGTTATTGACCAAGATAACACTAATTATAGTCGAGAGTTAGTTAGACAACTTGATGCCAATAAATCCATTAACATAAACTTACATATTGCGGATTTACAGACAGCTAAAAAATTGATTGAAGAGCGTAAAATCTATGGGGTAGTGCTGATCCCTTATCGTTTTCAGCAACATATTTTAGAGGGTAAAACGAGCCCTATCTCATATTATGGTGATGCGAGTTATATTTTAATTTATAGTAACGTTGCCACTGCGGTTAATACCGTTGCTAGCAATTTTGGTGCTAAAATTTCCATTTCGCGAAAAATAGCGCAAGGCGTTGATCCAGCTGTAGCAACCAATAGTGTTTCACCGTTTAATAGTCAGTTGATAAGTTTATTTAATCCTCAATCAGGCTATGCAACCTATGTTATTCCTGCTGCTTTTATTTTGATCTTATATCAAACATTGCTTATTGGTAGCATTTTATGTCGTCTATTTAGCAAAAACTCTGATTTTGAAATAACTTTCATTAACCAACAGAACGATGCGACATCTTCAGCATTATTACTACTTTTTGGTAAATTACTCACTTATCTAATGCTTTACCTGATCTATTTTATGATGTATACCGTATTTGCGAATTATTGGTATGATTTACCATGCCTAAGTCATCTTGTTGTTTCGTTGTCGTTTATTATTCCTTTTATTTTTTCTACGGCATTATTAGGTAAAGTTGTATCACATTTTGTGCATACGGTGAGTGATGTTTTTTGCTTAATTATACCGTCAAGTATGGTGATATTTTTTGTTACAGGATTATCTTGGCCAAAAGAATTAATGCCACCATTATTCCACTTGATTGGTGATATATTCCCAGCGGTACCAGCCATAATTGGCTCAGTAAAAATAAATCAAATGGGTGCAAGTTTTGCTGAATTTAGTCCACAATATTGGCATTTGTGGATATTAACGGTTGTCTATTTTGGTATTGCATTTATTCTTGAGAAACGAGCCATTCAAAAGGTAATGTCTGCAAATGTTAGGGAAGAAAAATAAAATAGGGTCGTTTTATTTATCATAACTAATCAAACTTAAGCAGGAATGTTTCAACGCCAATTATTAGGCTAGCTATGTGTTATTGTATTGGTTTATCCCGATTTATCTTTTAGCTTTATGATAAAATCTAATCATTTAAATTAAATATCGTCAATTATCTATAGATTCAAATATAAAATTTCAGCCTTCATCTTGAAGGCTTGTGGATATCGCTATATTATAGTCGGTCGACTAAAAACTTAGTTAACTAAAACAATAAAATAGAAAACAAAATTAAATATAAATGAGTTCCCATGTTAATCAATGCTAAAAACATTCTTGAAAAATTAAATCCACATAATAAAGTAAATTATGATTCTGTATTAAAAGAGGTAATTGCTAATTGGCAGGCAGAATCAGCGCGACCAAAGTTATTAATTCATAGCTGCTGTGCTCCGTGTAGTACTTATGTTCTTGAATATTTGGCTCAATATGCCGATATTACGATCTATTTTGCTAATTCTAATATTCATCCTCGAGTTGAATATGAATATCGTAGTGTGGTACAGCAAAAATTTATTGCTGATTTTAATCAAAAAACGGGGCATAACGTTCAATTTCTAGAAGCGCCTTATCAGCCAGCAGAGTTTATCAAAAAGGTTGAGCACTTGCGTGATGCGCCAGAAGGTGGTGAACGTTGTCATATTTGTTATAAAATGCGATTAGACTTAGCGGCAATTAAGGCTCAAGAACTAGGGTTTGATTATTTTGCTAGTGCATTAACCCTTAGTCCAAAAAAAAATAGCCAAAAAATTAATGAATTAGGATTTGAAATCCAAGAAATTTTTTCGGTCAATTACCTTCCTTCTGATTTTAAAAAGAACAATGGTTATAAACGTTCAATTGAACTTTGTAAAGAGTATGATGTGTATCGTCAATGTTATTGTGGCTGTATTTTTGCGGCTAAAGCACAAGGCGTTGATTTGAAAAACGTGATTAAGCTTGCTAAGCAAGGATTGCAAAAATAGCCATGAGTTGTTTTTACTGTTTGAATTTACACCATAAAATCATACTTCAAAAATTTGTATAACCTAAAACTTCTTGTAAATAGCATTGATTGAAAATAGAACCAATTTGCTATTTACTATTTTTAAAGGCATGCATAAATATAATAGATTTGAATCGTATATCTATGTTATATTTATATAAATATAACATAGTGCATTAAACTGATAGGATTATAATGTGTTGTCAATTTATCAATTAAAACCTAAATTCCAAGCATTCCTTAGACCTTATGCAATTTATCTTCATGATGCCAATATTACTGCTAATCAGTTAACATTAGCGGCATGTTTTGGCTCTATCATTGTTGCTTTATTTGTTGGATTATTGGCACAGTATCAATGGATTTTTGTATTGATTCCTTTATGGATGTTTATTCGTATGGCGCTGAATGCGATTGATGGGATGTTAGCTAGAGAATATCACCAAAGATCAAATTATGTAAATGAATATACAAATCCCCATGTAAAAAATGAGCAAAACAGTTTAATTTATGATATAAATACAGATATTGTTTTAACGTTAAGATATAGATAAGGACTTTATTATGTTAAAAGAGCAAATGGTAGTAAAAAATTCAACCGGCTTGCATGCACGCCCTGTTACAACACTAGTTAAATTAGCTGGTCGTTATAAATCATCAATTGAGCTTGTCTATAATGATAAAGCTATCAAATTAAAAAGTATGATGGGATTACTTGGTGCAGGCGTAAAAGGTGGTTCAACTGTTGAAATCATCTGTGATGGTGAAGATGAACAAGCTGCAATGGACGAAATCCGTGAGTTATTCGCAACAGGCTTTGGCGAATAATTGCTGAGTTAATCTCGTAATCATTTTTAAGAAATTTATTCCGTCGACAATAGTCGACGGAATTGTAAAGAAGGCGTTAACTAAATACTTTATAGTAGACATATTTATCTAATTGAATGGTTAATCTTTGATAATCGAATGTAGTTCTTTATGATCAATCGAAGGTAACAAACGCGTAAATCCTCGAGTAAGATAAAGTAAATAAAGAAAACCCATTGCCAACCAAACTAAACCAACAATCATCGCTGTCGCATCAAGACTTGTCCATAACCATAGTGAGAGTAAAACGCCAATGGCAGGTAATAGCCCATATTTGAATAGGACAGAGACTGTTTTTGTCTTGGTGTCGCCTAAATAGCTTTTAATTACACATAAATTAACAAAGGTAAATGCAACTAAAGCACCAAAACTGATCATTGAAACAACCAAACTAAGATCTAATACCAATGACAGTAAAGAAAAACAGGCGACAAAAATAATCGACAAGTAAGGGGTTCTAAAGCGTGGATGAATCTTATAAAAGATTTGTTTAGGTAACACACCTTCACGCCCCATGGCATAGAATATTCTTGATACACTCGTTTGAGCTGTCATTGCCGATGCAAAGACACCAGTTAAATATGCCGCTTGGAAGAAATTATACATAAAATTACTTCCTAATTGGCTGAGATTACCAACTTGACGAACCACATCTAAACTTGCAGTATCTTTATTATCGATAAAATCACTCCATTTAGGATAAGCTAAGTGAGCACAATAAGAAACCACTAAAAAAATACAACCAGCAATAAGGACAGTCCAGATAATAGCTCTTGGAAGCGATTTTTGAGCATCGTTAGACTCTTCTGCCAAGGTAGCAATGGCATCAAACCCTAAAAAAGCAAGGCATAATATTGCTGCACCAGACATTAAACCGCTAAAATCACTTGCATTGACTTGTAGTGGTTTTATCATTGCTTCAGGGGTTAAATCCACATTAACTAAAGTCAAAAATATAAATAACCCAATAAAAATCATCTGAACAATAATTAAGGTGAAATTTACCGAATTAATCAACTTAATACCCAGATAATTTAAGAGACTAACACCAATCAATGACCCAAGTACAAATACATACGCAGGAACGCTAGGAAATGCTTCGTTAAGGTAAATACCTAGTACCAAATAATTTAATATTGGTAAAAATAGGTAATCAAGGATTTGTGCCCAACCCACCAAAAATCCAATTTTTCCACCAAACGTATGTTGAACATACGAATAGGCAGAACCAGCAATTGGAAGCTTATTTGCCATTCGGCAATAGCTTAATGCTGTAAAAAAGATCATAGCTAGGGTGATAATATAGGCTATAGGTAAGTGACCGTTACTTAATACTGTCACTTCCCCATAAGTGGTAAAGATCCCCAAAGGAACCATATAAGCTAAACCAAATGCAATCAATGCAGGTGTGGTTAAAACTCGTTTCATTTTTATTGCGGACATGACTTTGCTCCTCTGTCCCAAAAAACAATAAAAAACTACTAAGTATAGTTTTGCCTTTTTACCCGCTTAAAGCGGCAGGGAATTCTGCCATATTGTGATAATTATGCAAGTTAATTTTTAGTAAAATGATACTAAAGCAAACAAATTATCACCTTTAAAGCATATTATTAATGGTTTTAGTCTAATTTAATTTAGAGTATTTGATTAAACAGTTGAGTTTCTATTTGCATATTTGTGATCCAAATCTATTATTTATTAGACAAAATAAGTGTCAGTGCAAATAAATTATTGTATATTTTATCTACAATACATGTAGAGTGAAAATTGAGTTATTGCAAATATTCTATTATCAGTAAGAGGATCAATTTATGCAGTCAATCTCTGTTTTACCGGTTGATTTAACGGGTGATGTTGTTACTCAAAAATCAACAGTTATCCATTTAATGGTTGAAGCTAGCCAAGCTTATTTAACTAATATTAAAACCTTTTTTGACGATGTTATGGCGCACGAACAAGAAATGGAAACCGATGTGTTACCTGATATTGCTTTACCACACGCTAAAAGTAATGCGGTTAAAACGCCATTTATTGTTGTTGGTAAATATGTCGATGGCATAATTTGGAATAATGGCAATAAAGTCAAATTAGTCATTTTAATTGGCGCGCCAGAACACGCCAATAAAGAGCACTTATCCATTATTGCAAAATTAGCATCGAATTTAGCTAATGATGATTTTGTCGAAGATTTGCTTAAAAGCGATATTCAATCTGTGGCAAATAAGATTAGAGGTTTATATGAGTAAAAAAAAGATTGTTGCGATTTGTGCGTGTACCGCAGGGATGGCTCATACTTATATTGCTAAGCAAAAAATTGAAAATGAGGCGAAAAAACGTGGTTGGGATTATAAAATCGAAACACAAGGTGCCGCAGGTATTGAAAATTCATTAACCGAACAAGATTTTAAAAGTGCCGATGTGATTTTATTAGCGACTGATATTTCAATTGAAAATGCCGATAGGCTTGAGCCTTATAAAAATGTCATAAAAGTGAGTACTGGTGAAGCAGTTAAAAATACTGCCAATATTTTTAATAATGCAGAAACTATGTCGACTAAAGTGGTTAAAGATAGTATCGGTAAAGAGATATTTAGAGCATTAAATACGGGTATTAGTAAGTTTTTGCCCGTTATCATTGCATCGGGAATACTTTTTTCAATTGTGTTAATGACAGGTGAGGTAACAAACGATACTATTTTGCCAAGTAATCAATTCTTTATTGATTTAAAACAAGTTGCCTTATATGGCTTTGCCATGATGGTGCCTGTGCTTGCTGCTTATATGGCTTATTCCATTGGTGGTAATGCTGCTTTAGCGCCTGCATTTATTATGGGGTATGTGGTTAATAATCCAATTGGTTCTAACCAAGTCAGTACTGGATTTATTGGTGCAATGATTTTTGGTATTTTAATTGGCTATTTTGTTAAATGGTTCAAAACAGTTAAAGTTCATCCAGTGATAGCTTCGGTTATGCCTGTGATGATTATTCCAACTGTAACGATACTAGTGATGGCACCACTTTATATTTATGGGCTATCTTATCCGCTCGATTGGTTTGTTAAAGCTATGGTCGCAACTTTAAAAGGTATGTCAGAGGTTAATGCTGCATTTTTAGGTATTGGCATTGGTATATTAGCGGCGCTAGATATGGGAGGGCCATGTAGTAAAGCGGCGACTGCATTTACCTTAGCGGCAATGGCTGAGGGGGTTTATGGTCCAAATGGCGTATTTCGTATGTGCTGTGCTATTCCACCATTAGGTTTAGCTATGTCGTCATTGATTGTGTCACGCCCAAAATACACAAAAGAAGAGAAAGAGTTTGGTATTACCGCTTTCTTTTTATCATTGGCGGGTATTACCGAAGGTGCGATCCCTTTTGCGGCTAAAGATCCAAAGCGTGTTATTATTGCTATTGTTGTTGGCACTGCCATCGCAGGTATGCTAGGTATGATCAATGGGATTGAATCATTGGTAGCATTTGGCGGGTTAGTTGCATTAGGTGGGGTGACCAAAGCGACAGCGTGGTATGTCATTGATATGTTTATTGGTGCATTAATTATCGCCGCTATTTTACATTTCACGAAACCAACAGCAGTGGAAACCGAAGTAGTTGCTGATGTTGACTAAAGTCTAAATAATAACCTATGCTACACCAATCATGGTTGGTGTAGCAATTTGTAAATTAAAGACATAAAGTTTAAATTATGCTTGTTGATAAACGATTTTACCGCCCACAATCGTTGTTAATACCTTGACATTTTGCATATCGGTTGCTGGAATAGTAAATGGATTGCGATCTAAAATAATCAAATCAGCAAATTTACCTTTTTCAATTGACCCTATGTATTCATCTTGTTTTAATACATATGCGGCATTAATAGTAGCGCTACGTAATACTTCAATAGCGGTTAGATTGCGATCACTGTTTAACCGAGGATGCTCGGCATCGATTTGTCTAGTCATTGCAATTTGGAAATCGTACCATTCATTTAATGGGTCAATTGGCCAATCGCTACCAAAAGCACATGTTACACCTGCATCAATATATTGCCCGTGTGCTTCTAAACCGTTATAGCGTTCTGGACCAAATAGGGTTTGATATTGTTCAACCATTGCTGAACTACAACCAGCCCATTGGAACGAAAATACTACACATGCATTTAATTGTTTGTATCTGGTAAATTGGTGTAGTGCGCTTAGTTCGTTATGCGCAGTGCTTGGACGAATATCGGCATTAGGTAATGCCTTACGCATTTTTTCAATGGCATCAAGTACAACTTCGATAGCCCCTTCACCAACTGTATGCATATGCGGATGAAAACCAGCTTTTGCCGATTCAAGAATTAGAGCATCTAACATTTCAATGGAATAATAAAGATCACCGTAACGATCTTTTTCGTCGGCTAAATTGTACGGTTTAAGCAAGCGTGCGGTCATTAATGGTGCTTGCATTACACCATCTACAAATAATTTGGTATGCGAAATTTTAATGCCGGGCTTGGGTTGCCAGTTTTTATCGTCGTAACGTGCAGCGAACTGTTTAACTTTGTTAAGTAAAGTTGGAATTTCTTCTATTGAGGATACATCATCTGGCGGTAATTCACGTGCACCAAATAAGCGAATCGATAGTTGGTCTTGTTGTTGTAGTTTTAAAAATGCCTCGGCTTGGGTTTCGGTAATTCGAGCATCCATAACAGCAGTAACGCCTTGTTTATTAAGTTCTGCTTGCGATAATTTAGCAATGTTGACAGCTTGTTCATCGGTGAGCTTAGAAATGCTGTCAAACGCACGCATAGCCGGGGCATCTTCTAATATGCCATTTAATTCACCGTCATCAGTACGACCAATTTTTCCATCGGTTGGTTCAGGGGTGTTTCTATCTAAACCAAATTTCTTTAAAGCAATGCTATTGGCAACTAAAGTATGGCAGTCATTAGAAAACAAAATAACAGGGCGTTTTGTATTAAGTCTATCGAGATCAAAGCGCGTAATATCTGTGCCAATTGGTAAAACCTCTTGCCTTAGCCAGCCACGAACTTGTAACCAATGAGTATTATCACTGATAGAATCTTTATCTAAATATTGTTGTATAATAGCTAATGTATCATCAATGGTTAAGCTTTGATAATTTAAATTACACGACGATAATTGCATACCTCCCCAAAAAGTATGCAAATGCGAATCAATGATTCCTGGCATCATCGTTTTACCTTGCAGATCATAAATGGTTGTGTGATTATCAACATAGTGATTGTTATTTATCTCTTGCGTGCTACCAGTTGCAATAATATAGCCATTTTCGATTGCTATTGCCTCGCAGACACTATCTTGTTTGTCTGCGGTGTAAATATAGCCATTAATATAAATAACATCTGCTTTAGCCATTATGGGGATTCCTTAAATAAAGATCAAAATGAAAGGTCAACGATAGCAGATTTATAAAAAATTTGTCAAATGTAATAATTTTCTTTATTGTGTGAGCAGATTATGCTACAAATATTCCATTTTAGTTACAACGTCACAAGGTGAGCGGATGAAATACCAACAACTAGAAAACCTTGAATGCGGTTGGAAGTGGCACTATTTAGTAAAAAGGCATCTAGAGGGTGAACTAATTACTCGATATATTGAAAAAAGCGCTGCTGAGCAGGCTGTCAATGCATTATTGTTACTAGAACATAATCCAGCAGGTGTCGTTGATTGGATAAAAGAGCATTTAAATCCAGATTTAGATAACCGCATGAAACAAACCATTCGGGCAAAACGAAAACGGCATTTTAATGCGGAACAGCAATATACTCGAAAGAAGTCCATTGATTTGGAATTTTTAGTCTGGCAACGATTAGCTAATTTAGCCAAACGCCGTGGATGCACATTGTCACAAACCATTACGCAACTCATTGAAGATGCAGAGCAGAAAGAGCAATATGCAACACAAGTAACAACAATTAAAGATGATTTACTATCACTCCTAAATGCGAAGCCAGATAGTAAAGAATACAAACAACAGAATAGAAAGGTTTAATTATGGGAAAATCCCTTGTTATTGTGGAATCACCAGCTAAAGCAAAAACGATTAATAAATATCTTGGTAAAGATTTCGTGGTTAAATCAAGTGTAGGTCATATTCGCGATCTACCCAAGAGTGGTAGTAGCCAACGAGCTGAAAAATCAACAAAAGAGACAAAAGACAAAGCCGAAAAAAAAGTTAAACGCTCCGAACAACAGATTTTAGTTGATCGGATGAGTGTTGATCCATACAACGGTTGGAAAGCGCATTACGAAATTTTACCTGGCAAAGAACGGGTGGTATCAGAATTAAAAAAACTGGCTAAAGATGCAGATATGATCTATCTCGCAACCGATTTGGATAGAGAGGGAGAAGCCATTGCTTGGCATCTTAAAGATGTCATTGGTGGCGATGAGAGTAAATACCGTCGTGTTGTGTTTAACGAAATCACCAAAACAGCGATCAAAAATGCCTTTAATGAGCCAGCTATGCTCGATATGGATCGGGTCAATGCTCAGCAAGCACGCCGATTTATGGATCGGGTTGTGGGTTTTATGCTATCACCTTTACTTTGGAAAAAGGTTGCTAGAGGCTTATCGGCTGGTCGTGTTCAGTCAGTTGCAGTGCGTTTAGTGGTTGAACGTGAACGTGAAATTCATGCTTTTATTCCTGAAGAATATTGGGATCTTTTTGCTGATTTAAACACAGCTCAAAAAGAGTCTTTAACCCTACAAGTTACCCATTATAAAGACGAAGCGTTTGAACCAAAAGATAAAGTTGCTATTGATATTGCGCTAGCAGGACTTAATCAAAATCAATATCAAGTAACGAATATTGAAGAAAAACCGACAAAAAGTAATCCAACTGCCCCGTTTATTACTTCGACTTTACAGCAAGCCGCAAGTACTCGCCTTGGTTTTGGTGTTAAAAAGACTATGATGCTAGCTCAGCGCTTATATGAAGCTGGTTATATCACCTATATGCGTACCGATTCAACTAACTTGAGTCAAGATGCATTAACTATGGTACGAGATTATATCGGCAACAAATTTGGCGATAAATATTTACCAAAATCACCTAATGTATATAGTAGTAAAAAGAATTCACAAGAAGCGCACGAGGCGATTCGCCCATCAGATGTTACTATTCTTGCTGATAATATTAGTGATATTGAAGCAGATGCGAGTAAATTATATCAACTCATTTGGCGTCAATTTGTGGCTTGTCAAATGACATCAGCCGAATATAACTCAACAACAATTACAGTTAAATCAGGCGATTTTACTTTAAAGGCCAAAGGTCGTACATTGCGTTTTGATGGTTGGACTAAAGTACAACCACAACTGGCAAAAAATAATGAAGATAAAATATTACCACCGTTATCAGTCAACGACAAACTCGATTTAATCAGTTTAAATCCAAATCAACACTTTACCAAACCACCTGCTCGGTATAACGAAGCATCACTGGTTAAAGAGCTTGAAAAACGTGAAATTGGACGCCCATCGACTTATGCAACCATTATTTCGACAATTCAAGATCGCGGTTATGTGCGTTTGGATAATCGTCGCTTTTATGCAGAAAAAATCGGTGAAATTGTTACTGATAGGCTCAGCGAAAACTTCAATGATTTGATGAGTTATGATTTTACCGCACGTATGGAGCATGCACTGGATGAAATCGCTCATAAAAAACAAGAATGGCGCGAAGTACTTGACCAGTTTTTCAGTGATTTTAGTCAGCATCTTGAGGTTGCCGAACAAGCGCCTGATAAAGGTGGTATGCAACTTAATCCATTAGTATTAACACCTGAAATTAAATGCCCTAATTGTAGTCGTGAAATGGGCATTAAAACTGCGGGTACAGGTGTATTTTTAGCCTGTTCAGGTTATGCGTTGCCACCTAAAGAACGTTGCAAACAAACCATTAACTTAATTCCTGAGCACGAAACTTTAAATATTTTGGAAGAAGCTGAAACAGCCGAAACCGATGCTTTAAGGGCACGTAAACGCTGTCCAAAATGCCATACAGCGATGGATAGTTATTTGCTTGATAACGAGCGTAAATTGCATATTTGTGGCAATAATCCGATTTGTGATGGTTTTATTGTTGAAAAAGGTAGCTTTAAAGTTAAAAGTTACGAAGGGCCAATTATTGAATGTGAAAAATGTGGATCTGAAATGCATTTAAAATCAGGACGATTTGGCTTATATATGGGCTGTACTAATCAAGATTGCAAAAATACGCGTAAAATCTTAAAAAATGGTGATGTAGCTCCACCTAAAGAAGATCCAGTCGATTTGCCTGAACTTAAATGTACAAAATCAGATGCACATTTTGTATTACGTGATGGTGCCTCAGGGATATTTTTAGCTGCCCATAATTTTCCAAAATCAAGAGAAACGAGAGCGCCATTGATTGAAGAGTTACAACGCTTTAAAGATCGCTTGCCAGAAAAGTTTATCTATTTGACTGAAGCTCCAAATAAAGATCCGGATGGTAATCCATCCATTGTTCGTTTTAGCCGTAAAAACAAACAACAATATGTTACCTCGGAAATTAATGGAAAATCGACAGGTTGGGTGATGCAATATGTGGATGGCAAATGGATCAATAATAAAAAATAGGTAAGCACACCTGAATTTTGTCAAAAAGTTTCAGGAAAGTATGCGTTTTAGTATAAAAATAATTATTTTTGTTTGTGCTAGGCTGTGAAAAGGTTTACCTTAACAATTCTCCCTTTTGTAATATGATTAAAAGGGAGAAAAGCATACAGTTAAAGGGGCTTTTGTTTGTCATGAAATTGCAACAATTACGCTATATTGTCGAAGTCGTCAATAACGATCTTAACGTATCGTTGACATCCGAAAAACTGTATACTTCTCAACCAGGTATAAGCAAACAAATAAAATTATTAGAAGACGAGCTTGGTGTTCAGATATTTACCCGAGTAGGTAAGCACCTTTCAGAAGTGACGCCTGTCGGTGAAAAAATTATTGCGCTTGCTCGAGAGATCCTCAATAAATCGAGCGATATTAAAATTATTGCCAAAGAATTTAGTCAGCCAAATCAAGGTTCATTAACAATTACCACAACTTATACTCAAGCACGTTATGCCTTGCCTGTTGTGATCCAGCAGTTTATGCAACAATATCCAAATATTACTTTGCATATGGAGCAAGGATCATCACCACAGTGCATATCTCAAGCACAAGCAGGGCAGGCCGAATTGGCTATTGTGACCGACATTTCACAGCTTAGCGATGATATGATTGCTTTACCTTGCTATCACTGGAACCAAGCAGTGATTGTGATGAAAGATCACCCGCTTGCCAAAAGCAGCTTAATTACAATTGAAGATCTTTCACAATATCCATTAGTCAGTTACGATTTTTCTAATGATGGTTCAGATTTAAATCAAGCTTTTTTACGCGCTAATCAGTCGCCTAATATTGTTTTTAGCACAACAGACGCTGAGTTAATTAAAACCTATGTTAAATTGGGTGTCGGTATTGGCATTGTCGCCAAAATGGCGGTGAATAATGCTTCAGAGGATGATTTTGTTGTACTGAATGCTGGTCATATTTTCCCCTACAGCACAACCTATATCGTTTTTGCGCGTTCGTTATTTTTACGTAGTTATATGTATGATTTTATTCAGCAGTTTTCACCACATTTGCATCGACAAACTGTCGATAAACTCATGTTATGTGAAAATAATATCGAAGTATTAGCGATGTTTAATGGGGTAAAATTGCCTGTTTGCTAAGTCAATTTATTTTTTATCATAATAAAAAAATGTAAATCAAAGTGCGAATCATATCGCACTTTGATTATTTTTATTATTTATGCCTTGCTTTTAAAATGCCAATCACATCTTGTAGTGACAGATTTTGATCTTGGAGTAATACTAATAAATGATAAACCAAATCCGCAGATTCATTTTTTAACTCTTCTCGATCATGAACTGTCGCCGCAAGGGCGGTTTCAACACCTTCTTCTCCCACTTTTTGCGCTATTCGTTTTGTGCCATCATGATACAGTTTTGCCGTATAGGATGACTTAGGATCGGCATTTTTTCGTGCAGCGATTAATTGCTCTAATTCAAACAAAAATCCCCATTCGCTTTTAGCATTAGCAAAGCAACTTGTTGTGCCGGTATGGCAAGTTGGACCAACTGGATTCACTAAAATCAGCAATGTATCATTATCGCAATCAGCCGAAATACTCATGACATTTAAAACGTTACCAGAAGTTTCACCTTTGGTCCAAAGACGCTGTTTGGTGCGTGAATAAAAAGTGACTTTACCACTACTTTGTGTTTGTATTAACGCTTCTTGATTCATATAACCAAGCATTAATACATCACCAGATACATAATGCTGAATAATGGCCGGCATTAAATTATCTACTTTTTGCCAATCAAGTTGTTGTAAATCTAATTGGGTATTGCAATTTTGAGTTAACATAATCGAATATCTACTCCATGTTGTGCCAAATATTGTTTAAGTTCACCAATATTAATGATTTGCTTATGAAAAACGGAGGCTGCCAATGCACCGTCAATTTCAGCTTGGTCAAATGCCTGTAAAAAATGCGCCATATTTCCCGCACCACCTGAAGCAATCAGCGGTACCTTGCAAATACTGCGAACCGCTTTCAGTTGCTCAAGATCATACCCATTACGAACGCCATCTTGGTTCATCATATTTAGAACAATTTCGCCCGCACCACGTTTTTGCACCGCTTGTACCCAATCAAGCGTATTCCATTTTGTGGCAACGGTGCGTTTTTCGTCACCTGTAAATTGATAAACGTGATAATTGTTTGATTCTTTGTCATACCAAGTATCAATACCAACCACAATACACTGCACACCATAATGATCTGCAAGCCTTGTAATTAAAGTGGGATCGGCAAGCGCAGGGGAATTGATCGAAATTTTATCGGCACCAAAGCTTAATATTTGCCCAGCATCTTCAACAGTTTTAATTCCGCCAGCAACACAAAAGGGGATATCAATAACTTCGGCCACTTTTGCAACCCAACTTTTATCAACCACTCTCCCATCTGACGAGGCGGTAATATCATAAAAGACCAATTCATCAGCCCCTTCTTGCGCATAGCGCTTTGCTAAAGGCACAATATCACCAATAACTTCGTGATTTCGAAATTGCACACCTTTAACCACTTGACCATCGCGAACATCTAAACAAGGAATTATTCTTTTTGCCAACATGAAATTGCCTCCTGAACAGTAAATTTACCTTCGAGTAAAGCTCGCCCTACAATTACGCCTGCAACGCGGCTATTGGCAAGTGCTTTAACATCGTCTAATTGACCTATACCGCCAGATGCTTGAAAAGCAATTTGTGGGTATTTTTGACTAATTTCTTGGTACAACTTAACATTCGAACCGCTGAGAGTGCCATCTTTCGAAATATCAGTACAAAGCACATGTTTCAATCCATAAGGTAGATAATCCTCAATCACTTGTTCTAAAGTCTGTTTTGAGTCTTCTTGCCAACCATGAATCGCCACATATTTATTGCCCTTAGTATCAATGCGCACATCCAGTGCTAATACCAATTTTTCAGCGCCGTATTTTTTAAACCACTGTTTAACTATTTCTGGTTGCTTGATGGCGGTTGACCCAATTACCACGCGAGCAGCACCGGCTGATAATAATGATTGTATGTCTTTCTCAGTGCGAATTCCGCCTCCAACTTGGATAGGAACTTGTACGCCATTAATCAACGTTTGTATTAACGAAATTTGACGAGCATTAGGATCTTTTGCGCCGGTTAAATCCACTAAGTGCAATAGTTTAGCACCTTGCTTTTCATAATCTTGTAGGCGCAAAAGTGGATGATTGCCGTAATCGCGTTTTTGCTCATAATCGCCTTGGTGCAATCGCACCACGCTACCCTCAATTAAATCAAGCGCAGGGATAATCATTGGATAAACTGCCATTGTTACATCTCCAAAAAGTTTTTGAGCAATTTTGCACCGGCTGAGCCAGAACGCTCTGGATGAAATTGCACGCCGTAGAAGTTTTCTTTTTGTACGGCAGCGGTAAAGCTTTCGCCGTAATTGGTTTCTGCTATTGTTGCTGAGCATAGTGGCATCGCGTATCCATGTACAAAGTAAAAATAAGCGTCATCAGGAATATCTCGAAAAAGATGATGGCCGGCTTTTGGGTAGACTTGATTCCACCCCATGTGTGGCAAAGGTAGACCATAATCAGGAATTTCAACAACGTTTTCAGGGATGATTCCTAAAGTATGCACATGCCCTTCATTGCTGTAATTTGCTAAAAGTTGCATACCAAGGCAGATCCCTAATACTGGTTGTGTACAAACTTTGATAAGCTCTATTAAATTGCGTTCTTTTAGTTTTTGCATAGCTGAACTTGCTGAGCCTACGCCTGGTAGAAACAGTTTGTCTGAACTTAGCACGACATCAGGATCAAGGCTAATTATTGGATCATAACCTAACCGTTGCACAGCATATTTGACCGATGAAAGATTAGCGCAGCCAGTATCAAGAATGACAATCTTCATTTATAGCACTCCTTTTGAACTTGGCAATCGATCACTTTCAATTTTGATTGCTTGCTTTAATGTACGCGCAAAGGCTTTAAACAAACTTTCAACTTTGTGATGATCATTATTGCCTTCGGTTTCAATATGTAACGTGATAGCCATAGCATAACTCAGTGAGTAGAAGAAATGCTCAACCATTTGTGTGCTCATATCGCCTACTTTTTGGTGAGTAAACTCGGCTTTAAATTTAAGATAAGGGCGCCCTGAAATATCAATTGCACACTTGGCTAAACACTCATCCATTGGAATAACAGATGCGTAACGCGTAATGCCACGTTTATCGCCGAGTGCTATTTTAAGTGCCTCGCCTAACGCCAGTCCAGTATCCTCTATGGTGTGGTGATCATCAATATGCAAATCACCCACTACTTGGATATTGAGCTTAATACCGCCGTGTGTAGCAATTTGATCGAGCATATGATCAAAAAAACCAATTCCCGTATTAATTTGACTACCACCTTGGCGATCTAGCCATACTTCGACTAATATTTTCGTTTCTTTAGTATTGCGTTCAACTTTAGCATAGCGATCAGCGGAGGTTAATCGTTGCGCAATTTCGTGCCAATTTAAATTTTCAGGATGATATCGTAACCCTTTGATTTGCATATTTTCAGCTAATTGAATGTCCGTTATCCTATCACCAATAACGTAACTATTTTGTTTGTCCAATTTACCACTGGTAAGATAAGGTAAAATTAATTGAATTTTAGGTTTACGACATTCGCAGTTATCCTCTAGAAAGTGAGGGCAAATTAGCACATCTTCAAAATTAATACCTTGTGATTTAAAAATCTGCAGCATTAGATTATGCGGTCCATCAAAATCTGCTTGTGGATAGCTGCTAGTACCCAGCCCATCTTGATTGGTGACCATCACTAATTTGTATCCTGCTGCTTGTAGTTTAAGCAGAGCAGGGATTACGTGAGGTTCAAATGCTAATTTTTCAAACCGATCAACCTGAAAATCAATCGGCGGTTCGGTAATTAATGTGCCATCTCGATCAATGAATAAGTATTTTTGTAACATTTTTGCTCCTATTTTATTGCCTTGAGCGCAGAAATTACTGCTTCACACTCAGCTTGGGTGCCAATGGTGATTCGAATCATATTATTTTGGCCAATCGACTTGCTTTGATCGCGTAAGATAATCCCTTTATTCCATAAAGCATTAAAAACTTCCTTATTATCTTGGAACTTTACGCATAAATAGTTGGATGAACTTGGATAGACTTTTTCAACAACAGGTAATTGAGCGAGTAAGCCGGCAAATTTTTCTTTTTGTCTATTCAAATTGATCACATGCAACTTCATGGCATTAATGCCATCTTTACTCAGCGCTTGTGCCGCAATATCGGCCACGGGGGTAGCGAGTGGATAGGGGGCAATGACTTTTTGTAATGCATCAATCACCGGTTTATTCGCAATCGTAAAACCACAACGTAATCCCGCTAAAGCAAATGCCTTTGATAGTGTACGTAACACCACTAAATTAGAGTAGTTAGCAAGCCAACTCACCACCGTTGAGTTAGGGGAAAACTCAATATAAGCTTCATCAATCACCACTAAAGCACGATTGTTAGTAATATTGAGCAACGCCTTAATATCCTCAGGATCAATTAAGTTACCCGTTGGATTATTTGGTGAACAGACATAAATCAGTTTAACGCCATCAAGATGCTGCTCGATACCCTCAAGATCAAGCTGCCAATCGGCTTTGGTTGGGACTGTTTTGGTTTTTATGCCTAACGTTTCAGCACTCACTTGATACATGCCATAAGTTGGTGGGCAGTACAAAATGCTGTCTTTTTCAGGCTCGCAAAATGCACGCATTAATAATTCAATAGCTTCATCAGCGCCGCGGCTAACAATTAACTGATCGGGTTGTACACCTGCATATTGAGCATAACGCTGAATCACTTTTTCTGGTTGTGGCTCTGGGTAACGGTTTAAGGTTTGTTCGGTTAATTCAAAATGTGGGGCAACAGGGTATTCGTTGGCATTGAGCCACACATCACCATTACCACCAATCCGACGGGCAGATTGATAAGGCGTTAGTTTTTGAATATTTTTTCTGACTAATTTATTGATATCCATGTTATCCACCTATTTTTAACCCATTGAATTTAATGCCGCAAGGCGTAAAGTTACCGCGTGTTTATGGGCGGTGAGTTGTTCGGCTTCGGCCATAAGTTCGACAGCGTTTCCGATTGCTTTTAAGCCCTCTGGCGATAATTTTTGTACTGTCATTCTTTTTTGAAAATCAGCCAGCCCAAGGCTAGAATATGTTGCGGTATAGCCATATGTTGGCAGTACATGATTAGTCCCAGAAGCATAATCACCGACTGATTCAGGCGACCAATTGCCTAAAAATATTGAACCAGCACTGGTGATTTGTTCAACTAATTCATCCTCATTGGCTGTTTGAATAATTAAGTGTTCGGGACCATAACGATTGCTGATGTTAATGCACTGAGTTAAATCTTTCGTTACAATTAAGCGACTCTCTTTCAAGGCTTTTTCCGCAATCTCTTTGCGCGATAGTTGGGCAAGTTGCTTATCGACGGCGATTGATACCGCTTGCGCAATGACCTCGTCAGGGGTAAGCAGAATCACTTGCGAATCAGGGCCATGTTCGGCTTGTGATAATAGATCGGCAGCAATAAAATCAGGGTTTGCCGAACTATCAGCAATAACCAGCACCTCAGAAGGACCCGCAGGCATATCAATGGCGGCACCGTCAAGACGTTGACTTACTTGGCGTTTGGCTTCGGTAACGTAAGCATTGCCTGGACCAAAAATTTTAGCCACTTTAGGCACCGATTCAGTACCAAATGCCATAGCAGCAATCGCTTGAGCTCCACCAAGTTGATAAATCTCGGTAACGCCACAAAGTTCAGCTGCATATAATATTTCATCCGCAATCGGTGGCGGCGAACATAAAATCACTTTACGACAACCCGCAATTTTAGCTGGTATTGCCAGCATTAACACGGTTGATAATAAAGGGGCCGAACCACCCGGAATATACAGACCAACAGAATCGATTGGGCGAGTCACTTGCTGACATTTTATACCCGGCATTGTTTCAACTATAATGGCTTGTTTTACTTGTGCTTGGTGGAATTTTTCGATATTAGAAACAGCAAGTTGCATAGCTTGTTTCAATTCAGGATTAACTCGGCAAGTTGCAGCTTTAATTTGATCTTGAGTTAATTTAATTTGCGTGATCTGGACTTTATCGAACTTGTTACTAAGCGTTTTTAATGCTTCATCGCCATTTTGTTTAACTTGAGCCAAAATATCTGTTACTGATTTGCTAATCGAATCAGAGGCCGTGATAGCAGGGCGTGTTAATAGCGCTATTTGTTGTTCATTTGTACATTGTTGCCAATAAGAGAGTTTCATATTATTACTCCATCATTTTTTCAATTGGTAAGACCAGAATTGAGCTGGCGCCTAATGCTTTTAGTTTTTCCATAGTTTCCCAAAAGAGTGATTCACTGCTCACCATATGTAGCGCCACACGATTTTGTTCACCGGTTAAAGGTAAAATAGTTGGATTTTCTGCCCCTGGAAGCAGGGCAACTACATCTTCTAAAACGGCGGTTGGGGCGTGTAGCATAATATATTTGGATCCACGTGCTTGAATGACACCTTGAATTCGAGTCATGATTTTATCAATCAGCTCTTGTTTTACTGGTGGCATTTCGCCTTGGCGCTGGATTAAACAGGCTTTTGATTTATAGATAACTTCGATCTCTTTAAGACCGTTTGCTTCAAGTGTTGCGCCACTTGAAACCAAATCACAAATCACATCGGCAAGTCCTGCGCGCGGTGCAACTTCGACCGAACCATTAAGCAAACAGGTTTTAAAGGTAACATTATATTGTGCAAGATAACGGCGTAGCAGGTGAGGATAAGTGGTTGCAATACGCAGATCATTCAAACATTCAGGACCTGTATAAACAAAATCACGAGGCGCGGCTATCGATAAACGACAACCACCAAAATCTAAACTGCGTAATTTTTTGAATTGTGGATCTTCGCCTTCGGCTTGCCGGTCTAATACTTCTTCTTCTAATACATTCTCGCCGACAATCCCAATATCGACAACGCCATCAATCACCAGACCGGGAATGTCATCATCTCGAACTCGCAAGATATCGATGGGCATATTTTCGGCAAAAGCAATTAACCGTTGTTCTTGTAGATTAATCTTAATGCCACATTGTGCCAGTAATTTTTTTGACTCATCACTTAAACGACCTGATTTTTGCATCGCAATGCGTAAACGCGAATTATCCAACATATCTTTCTCCAAAGTTATCTAAAAATTTATAAACCACAAACAAAAAACCCTCGGAAGTTTGATCTTCCGAGGGTTCTCTGCTTGCTTTTGCGATATCACCGGAAGATCAACGTCTTCCAGCACCAATCGCCCGAAGACTATTCAGGAATGATGGTGATGATGATGTTTAGTCACAAAAACGCAAAAACAAATCATAAAATAAAAACCTTTAACTGAGTTAATAATTAAATCTATTGAACAAAATATAACAGAAATTGCCTACTCGCAACTGTTTTTTGTTTTTATATAAAAAATAGTAAACAAGTTTAGATGTAAATCTTTAAAATAGAGTTATCTAATCATTTTTGACTGATGACTAACCTTATAACGGCAATAGAGCTCAAGTTTGTCTAAAAAATGTGGTAAGTTTTGGTCTGTAAATTCACTTTTTATAAAATAACACCCATCGCCTGTGATTTTATAAAATTCGATGATTTCTTTAAACGACATGACCATGTTTTCGAACGAGGTGAATTGATTTGAATTCATATAAATCGTAATAAACTGAAGCTGATTTGTTTTTTCTTTAATAGTAAATTTTTCAATAATATGATTATTATACAATTCTTGAACTCGCTGTCCAACAGCCTGTCCTGACAAATATACTTTTTCGCCAATTTCTTTCCATGATTGACGACTATTTTTTTTAAGTTCATCTAAAATAGCGCGATCTTTTTTATCCATACTTGTTCATCTTTTTCATATTGAAAGTAGGTAAGTAATAATACTTTCAATTCGTTATGTAACAGATAGCGTAATTATCGCATAATTATCAACTCAAACATAATTTAAGGACAAAACAATGAAACAAGGGTTAATAATTATCGACGTACAAAATGACTATTTCCCGATGGGTAAATTCACTCTAAACAATACAGAATTAACATTACAAAATACCTTAAAACTACAAAAACACTTTAGATCACAACGACTACCGATCGTTTATATTCAGCATATAAAACCTGATCTTCATGCGGATTTTTTTGCTAACGGAAGTTTAGGCGCTGAAATTCATCCAAGTTTGTTACCGCTTGGTAACTTGCATGAGTATCTTGTCAAAAAAACATTCCCTAATAGTTTTTATCAAACTGAGCTACAAAAAAAATTACAACAAGAACAGATCCAACAGATTGTTATTTGTGGAATGATGAGCCATATGTGTGTTGACTCAACAACACGTCACGCATCCGAACTAGGTTATCAACCGATATTAATCCATGATGCTTGTACAACTTGTGATCTCGAATTTGATGGTAAAACGATTCCATCCCAAGTGGTACATAACAGCTTTATGTCAGCCTTAACCAATTTTGCATCGGTTGTAAGTTGTGAAATGTTTGTTCAAACCAAACAGACTATTTTATAAATTATTGCATTGTAATTAAAAGATTATGGGTAATGAATACCCACAAGGCAAATAGCCTTATAACTAGACAATTTGGTCGTCTAATTTATGTGTAAATACTCCAAACTTAGTACAATATTTAAGTAGAAAATAATATTACTTGTTTTAGTGTTTTATACTCAATCGGCGTCATATTATTTAGTGCTTTATGAGATCTTTCGGTGTTATAACTGGTTAGCCATTTTTCGGTTGCCTTTCTTACTAGTTCTAGATTATTAAATAAATATAAATCTAGTACCTCTGTGCGATAGGTGCGATTAAATCGTTCAATATACCCGTTTTGATATGGGCTGCCGAGCTCAATATAATCTATGGTTATATCATGTGGCTTTGCCCAATAAGTGAACGTGTTTTCAGTGAATTCCGATCCATTATCCACTCGTATTTTGAGTGGATATAGCCGAGCTTTCTGATGCGATTAAAACATTGGGGAAAGCACCAGCGTAAATGCTTGTCAGTCATCGTACTGAGTACTGATATAATCACCGAATCATCCGATAACTTAGGTTGATAATAGTAAGCACAGCGACTTAAGCCAACAATTGCGCAGCTCATGGCAATAGTAACAGAATGACTTTCTTGCAATTGCACTGCCCAAGCTTTACGTGCCTTTGTGGGCACTAAAGCTTTTTTATGATTTCCTCCTGAAGCTGAGTTTTTAAACTGAGCTGTGCAAACATCTGTTTAAGCTTACGATTTTCAGCTTCCAGTTCCTTTAAACGTTTAATATCAGAGATTTACATACCAACGTATTTTTCTCGCCATTTATAAAAAGTCGAGTTGCCCATGCCATATTTACGACAAAGTTCTTTAACGGGAATACCAGCCTCAGCTTTTTTTAATATCGATACGATTTGGTGCTCTGTCATCTTTTTCATGTTTCAATCCTCTTTTAATTTTATCATAGAGAATTTTCTACTTTTTTGCTGTACTATTTTAGGGGGTAGTTACAATTTTACGCTCCTTAAAAAAATAAAATTAATATTTTTTATCCGTAAAAAACTATTTTGCTATTTATTTAGCATTAAGAAAAGCCGAAAACTCAGCCCGACTAAAAAGAAATTTTATACTAAAACGCATAGTTACCTGAAAGTTTTTGACAAAAATTTCAACTCTTATTGTTTCCTTGCGATAGAAGACCACACCGTCCCGTAAAACCAAGGCTTTCAAGGGCAGTATTTTGACGAAGACAAATTTGTCTGGAACAAATTTGAACAATGCTTTAGCATTGACCCTGTAAAGATGAGTATCAGGATGATACGAATAATCAGGTTTACATTATAACCTTACTCGTTATTACGACCCGTTTACAGGTAGGTACATCACCCAAGATCCGCTTGATATTTTAAGTGATATCAATCTATATCGATATGTGGGTAATAATCCTATTAGCGGAATAGAGCTATTAGGATTGGATTTTATAGAACTTAGAACAGGTATAATGCCTCCAACAATAGAAACTTCCATATCTCCAGTTTTAACATATTCGTCAAAATATAATGGAGTAACCGTAAAAATCGTTGTTAAACAAGGCACATTTTCTAAACTACAAGAAATAGGTATTGCAGCAAATTCTGCGGCAGCAAAAGTGTTTCCTACTATGTCGATTAAAACTGGAAAATAGATGAAAACAAATACACGTTTTAAAGTTGAAGGCGGACAAATGACAACCCAACTTGGACAAGGTAAAGGCATAGAAATTTTTAATGAAAATATTGTTCATTTTGAAAAAGAAAATAAAGGTAAAAATATGCTATTAAAGTTAGAAAATTCAAAAGTACCAATGAAAATGGTCTTTTTATTATCAGAGGAATTAAAAAATAATCCTGAAAGGGTCGCTTTGACACAAGCATTAACATTAGACAAATCAAAACCGACAATAGGTCTTAAAGGTATCAATGGTCTTTTTGGTTCAAAAGAGTGGTGGAATAGTATTGAGCAAGGGAGAATCCCTTTATTATTTATTTCGGGAATAATTAAAAAAGCTTATGTAGCAGGACAAGATCCCTCAAATTTTAATAATACAGTTGATTTATTACTTGAAGATGGAACAATTCAATCTGTTGGTATTTATACAAATAAAAGAGTAGATTCCAAGCTATTTAAAATCGGCTATAGCGCAAGTATCGTTTATGCATTAGATGAAATGAAATTACAACCTGATTTTGATGGCAAAATAAATCGCTCTAAAACAGCTTTAGAAATGGCAGTTTCATTAGAGCCTGTAGAATAAGTTCCAATTTTAATTGTAGATAGATTGTATTTAACATATCAAATCAGCAAAGCAAGCTTAATAATTGATTTGCTTTGCTAGATTTTAATCATTATTGTATCGACTAACAGTAAAACTGAATACCTCTAGCCATCTAATGTTAGTGTTAATTTTATGATAAATTCTAACAAGTTAACTATGACCGCTTTGGTAATCTGATTGCCGAAAAACGCGGGAAAACACACAGCCTAGTCACCCATTATCAATACGACTGCCGTTACCGGTTAATCAACGTGATTAAGCCGGCAGGGCTAATTATCACCTACACTCATGATGCCTTTGATCGGCGTACTAGCAAAACGGTGGACAATAAAACCTCCGAATTTTTTTATTCGTCTCATCCATGAGACTCCCCTTGTAGAGCCAACGCTAAGGCGTTGTTCAAATTTGTTCTAGGCAAATTTGTGGCAAGGTAGCCAGCTTATTGCCGAAACCGATAATAATAGCCACTGGCAAACGTATCTTTACGAGCCAGTTTCCTAACATCTGTTAGCCCTTGCCCATGACAATGCCCAGCAAGATAATATCAAACTCTACTGGTACCAAAACGACCATCGCCCTCACCAGCAACATGGGTGACCCCTCTATGAATGCCTGTATAATGCCTATGGGCAGATAATAAACGAAACCTACCATCAAGATTTAAAGTTGAAGGTGGGCAAATGACAACCTAACTTGCACAAGGTAGAGGCATAGAAATTTTTAATGAGAATATTGTTCATTTTGAAAAAGTAAAATTAAAGGTAAAATATGCTATTAAAGTTAGAAAATTCAAAAATATCAATGAAATTAGTTTATCTCTTATCTGAAGAGTTAAAGGCTAAACCTGAACAAATTACATTGACACAATCACTTACTCTTGATAAATCAAAACCATACATGGGATTAAAAGGTACCTATGGCCTTTTTGGAACCCAAGAATGGTGGGATAGCATTAACCAAGGTCGAATGCCTTTACAGTATGTAACTGGAGTAATAACTAGAACTTACGTGGCAGGTCAAGATCCATCATCATTTGATAATAGTTTTAGTTTATTGTTAAACGATGGCTCTACGTGTGAAGAAAGCATTTATGATTATATTGGAAAAGAAGATAAGAAACTTTTTCAAATAGGTTCTAAAGTTGAAATTGTCTATGCTCATGATGAATTGAAAAGAAAAGGCAGTAATGGAGAAAAGTCTTACTTAGATATAGTATTAGAAATGGCAGTTTCGTTAGAGCCTGTAGAATAAAGTTCCAATTTTAATTTATAAGGATATTATTTAACATATCAAATTGGCAATGCAAGTTTAATAATTAACCTAATTGCTGAAAGAATCATTAAAAAATATAGTTTAGTGCCTCACATTATCTTCTGGACTTTGCCAAAAAAATGCCGATCCGTGTGATTTTTATCGATCAGGGATTATTCAACAATGAGGCTAGCCCGAGCAGATTTTTAAATATCCGCAAAACGAACGTACATAAGCTGTTTTGAGTAAGGTGCTATAACCTTTAATATGGTTATTGCTGTTTTTAGGTGTTCTTTTTGTCAGTGATAAGTTAGTCAGTGGCGTTGTTTTGTCAATAAAAACCGTTCATTACAGAACGGCTTTTTATGAATATCGTTAAATTTACTTATTAACCCTTGTATTTTTTCATGACAATTGAGGCATTTGTACCACCAAAACCAAAGCTATTTGACATGACTGTGGTAAGTTCACGCTCGGTTGGTTCGGTAATAATGTTCATGCCAATTGCTGCATCATCAAGTTCATCAATATTAATGCTTGGTGTAATAAAACCATGTTCTAACATTAATAATGAATAAATAAGCTCTTGTGCACCAGTTGCACTTAATGAGTGACCTGTCATTGATTTGGTTGATGAAATCGCTGGAATATTATCACCAAATACTTGTTTGATTGCCCATAACTCTTTGACATCACCCACTGGGGTTGATGTGCCGTGGGTGTTGATGTAATCAACTGGAACATCTAAATCTTGAATAGCAAGTTGCATACAACGCATTGCACCTTCGCCTGATGGGGCAACCATATCATGGCCGTCTGATGTTGCACCATAGCCAACAAGTTCGCCATAAATATGAGCACCGCGCGCAAGGGCATGTTCTAATTCTTCAACAACAACCATGCCGGCACCACCAGCAATAACAAAACCATCACGGTTTTTATCATAAGCGCGTGATGCTTTTTCTGGGTTGTCGTTATATTTGGTTGATAAAGCACCCATGGCGTCGAATTCGCATGACATTTCCCAGCACAGTTCTTCACCACCACCGGCAAAAACGATATCTTGCTTGCCAAGTTGAATCAGTTCGGCAGCGTGACCAATACAGTGAACTGATGTTGCACAAGCAGATGTCATTGAGTAGCTAATCCCTTTGATTTTAAATGGGGTTGCTAAACAAGCCGAAATCGCCGATGACATTGATTTGGTTACAGCATAAGGACCAACACCACGTAGGCCTTTTTCTTTCATGCCAGCAACGACATTGTATTGTGTTTTGGTTGAGCCACCATAACCAGCAATTAAACCAGTGCGAGGGTTAGAGACTTGTTCTGGAGTCAATTTTGCGTCTTCAATGGCTTGTTGTAAAGCTAGATAACCATAAATAGAAGCGTCATTCATGAAGCGAACAACTTTGCGATCAATCAGTCCTGTCGTGTCGAGCTTGACATTCCCGCATACATGGCTACGCATTCCGCTATCTTTCATTTCTTGGGAAAAGGTAATACCGCTACGACCGATTTTTAGTGATTCTAAAACTTCTTTAGTATTATTCCCAATACTTGAAAGAATTCCTAACCCTGTAATTACAACACGTTTCATTTACTATTTAGCTCCTAAGTTATCTGGCTTCATACAAAAAAGTGCGTTGATTATAGCGTACACTTGTAAGCTGAACAATACCTTGCCGTGTTTTTTATTTTAATCTTCTGATATTGATTTGATTACTTATATAAATAAAGCAATTAAATCAATTATAACCTTATAAAAAGTTGCTAAAAGCGGTATCAGTGATGGTTGTTTTAGTCTGTAATATTTGCTTGCAAAGCTTTATATGGTTGCTGTAAACTGTATAAATAAACAGTGTTTTTGGTGAGTTAAATATGTCCGAAAAAATGATAACCAAACTTGAGATATTAGCCGAATCAGCAAAATATGATATTTCTTGTTCGTCAAGTGGTGCATCAAGAAGTAATAAAGCTAAAGGTATCGGTAATGCACATAAATCTGGTATTTGCCATACCTTTACTGCCGATGGAAGGTGTGTTTCGTTACTTAAAATTATGCTGACAAATTATTGCATGTTTGATTGCGCTTATTGTATTAACCGGCAAAGTAATGATATTCCAAGAGCAGGCTTTACCCCGCGTGAGTTGGCTAATTTGACCATTGAATTTTATCGCCGTAATTATATCGAAGGCTTATTTATCAGTTCGGGGATTGTGAGAAGTCCAGATCATACTATGGAAAGAATGATTAGAGTGGTAAAAATTTTGCGTAATGAACATGGCTTTAATGGCTATATACATATGAAAGCGATCCCCGGTGCGAGTGATGATCTAATTAATCAAGCTGGCTTATTAGTTGATAGGATGAGTGTTAATTTAGAAATTCCAACCGAAGAAAACCTTAAATTACTTGCGCCTGATAAAGATCATCAAAGTATCTATCAACCTATGCGCCAAATTCATCAAAATGTGTTAGAAAATATTGAAGATCGCAAAAAATTTCGATCCACACCCAAATTTGTACCTGCTGGGCAAAGTACTCAAGTTATTATTGGTGCGACAGATGAGTCGGATAAGCAAATTTTGCAATTAACCTCCAAACTTTATAAACGACCAAGTATGAAGCGAGTTTATTATTCGGGATTTATTCCGGTAAATAGCTACGACAGACGGCTGCCTGTTGTGCAAGAAGTACCAAGAGTGCGCGAAAACCGTTTATATCAAGCCGATTGGTTATTGCGTTTTTATGATTTTAATGTCGATGAAATCGTTAACGATCAATATCCAGATCTGGATTTAACGGTCGATCCCAAATTGGCTTGGGCAATCCGCAATCCGCAGTTTTTTCCAGTTGATGTTAATCGTGATAGTTATCAAAAAATATTACGAGTGCCAGGCATTGGAGTTAAGTCTGCCAAGTTAATTGTGATGGCAAGGCGTCATCGAAAGCTTACTCTTGACGCGCTTAAACGCATTGGCGTTGTTTTAAAACGTGCACAATTTTTTGTTGTTTGTCATGAGATGAGAAAATTCAAATTACTCAATTCATCGGCCGAATATATCCGACTTACGTTGCAAGATCCGCCTTTGCTAGAAGATAAACAGACAAATATTCCACAGCAATTAGTGATGGGTTGGTAAAACATGTTAGCGTTTTATTATGATAAGAGCTTTGAAAGCTTGCTTTGTGCTGTGTTTGATGCTTTTAAATTCAAAAAAATGCCTGAATGCTTATTAACCACAGGGCAGGTCGAACCGTTGTTAGTGTCTGATAGGCATCATGTCGAATTTTGCGATGTAAAATATGAACGAGTACGCGTAGCATTAATTAACAAGATTAGCAAAGTTGCGCTTCGTCATTTGATGTATGTTTGGCTATCGGAATTGCCTGAAAGTGATTTAATCGTTTTTCGTTACATTTGTAAGGTATTTAAATCATCTAAATCAATCGAAACAGATTTTGCCGATCAAGATGTGTTAACTGTGCATGATATTGCTAAAAAAGTGAGCCGAGAACGGCATCGTGTGATGCAATTTGTACGCTTTAATGCGATTAACAACCCGCTTAAAGATGTTGTTGAGCGTAACGATAGGGATGATAAAATTTATTTTTCGATTATTGCACCTATTTATAATGTTTTGCCGTTGGTGCTTAACTTTTTTAAAGAGCGCTTTGCTGATCAAAAATGGGCAATATATGACGAAAAGCGTGAATATGGTTATATTTATAATTTACACAGTATTGAACCTGTTTCGCTTATTAATAAAGAAGATTTGATTATCAACAGCCAAGTTAATCAACATTATCTAACCGAAGACGAAGCATTATTTCAAACCATGTGGTTACGCTATTGCAATGCGTTAACCATCAAAGAACGCATCAATCCTAAATTACAACGGCAACAAATGCCAAGTCGATTTTGGCATTATCTGCCAGAAATGAAACCAATATCGAAATATATAGGCAAATAAAAGTGACTAATTAGCGTCATCATAAATAAAAGACTATAAATAAACCGCCAATTAATGGCGGTTTATTTATTAACTTGATTTAACACAACAGCATAATTTAATTAAAGCTATTGTGAATCGATATCATTAATAACATCATTAATCGATTCTTCACGTTGTTTTTGCTTGCTTTCGTCCACTTTACCACCCGATGCTACAAAGTCATTACGTTGGAAGTAAGCGTTACGCATAAAGTTATAAGGGTCATCGCTATTTTTAATTAAATCTTCATACTCAATCGCCACTGCACGCGCTTCAATACCGTCAAACGCACCACGCACTAACGCCCACTGCCAATCTAACCAAACAAGCGGTGGATAAAGAGAGTCAACTACGCTACCACCTTCGTTTCTTAACGTTGCTGAACCATAAAACGGTAGCACAACATAAGGACCATAAGGCACTTCGTAATGACCTAAAACATCACCAAAACTCCGTTTGCCACCTTTTTGTAATTGAGGATCTGACATGCTAGCAACATCCATCAAACCCGCAAAACCGAAAACGGTATTTAAAAAGAATCGTGCTAAATGCGTGCCAGCTTTATGAACATCGCCTTGTAATAAGTTGTTCACCATTGAAGCGGGTTCAGAAAGGTTAGAGGAAAAGTTAACCACACCTGTACGAACAGGGGAAGGGACGTAATCTTTCCAAGCGACTGCCGTAGGGCGCAAAATATAAGGATCAAGCGCATAGTAGTTAACATTAAACATGGTTTTGTTAAAGCCAGATAACGGATCACTATAGGAATTGTTTTCGGACTGATAAGAGGCGCAACCTGTGAGCGCCATTACCGAAAACATCATACCAACTATTCGTTTTTTCATAGTATCTTTGATTAAAAGTAATAAGGTTAAAGATGATGCGATTGTATCATGATTACTAAAAATAGAAAATTTTTCGTTATTTAAATGGCATTATCTTTTCAAATTTATTAGAATAAGTACTCCAATGACCTCATAGTTAAATGGATATAACAAGCCCCTCCTAAGGGCTAGTTGCAGGTTCGATTCCTGCTGGGGTCAAAATCATACCGTTCAAAAAAACCAATCTAAACAAGCTTTATGATGATTTAATAGTTTATCTAAATTCAGTAAGATTTAGCGAAATTCAAATTCGCTTTAATATTTGGTGTAATGGTGCCACGCCTTGGGTAAATACTGGTAGCTGGATTGCGTGTAAGGCTGATTACTCAGAAGATGATTTAAAAGGCTTAGATTGCTATGCTGGATTAGATTTATCATCTACTAGTGATATTACTAGCGTCTGTTATTCGTTTCCGTTTGAAACCGAGGTAAGATTATTAACACGGCATTACATTCCTGAATATCAGCTTAATAATGTGGCCAATAAAAACCGTGAGATGTACCGTAAATGGGTTAATCAAGGATGGATACGAGTTACTAAAGGTGATTGTGTCGATTATGACCAGATACGGGATGATATCTTAAAAGATAGCGAGCAATTTAATATCAAGCTAATTGGCTTTGATGTATGGAACGCCACGCAATTAAGAACCCAATTACAGAACATCGGCTTAGACGTTGAGCCATTTCCTCAAACTTATGCACGCTATAGCCCAACGTCAAAAACTGCCGAGGTATTTATCAGCCGTAAACGCATTAATCACAATGGCGATCCTGTTCTTTCTTGGGCGGTAAGTAATGTAGTGATGGAAACCGATGCGAATGCTAATATCAAACCCAACAAAAAGAAAGCAGCCAACAAGATTGACCCTGCGGTCGCTTTCCTAATGTCATTCGGTACTTACTTGCTTGAGTATGGTGAGATAGATATCAACCTATCAGACGAACAAAAACAAGCATTGAATGAGTTTAAGGGGATTGAGTTATGAGACACCTTTTTCTTCTGCAAGTTCTGCAAATAAAATATTAAATTCGTTAGTCACAAAATCATAACTTTTGACAAACTCATCTATAATTTGCTTTAATTTAGCTTTACATTTAAAAAGTTCATCACCAAAACTCGCAAAGTTTTGCAGATCGCTATGTAATACCACACATGATTCAAAATATTTAATTAGCTTTTCATAATCTTTTGAATTGTTTTTTATGCATTCATATTCATTTGATTTTTTAATTTTTTTTATTCTATCTAAGTATTCTTTCCCTAACCACCATTTATATAGTCCAACATTGATAGCTGATTCTTCGAGAGGTTTAGTTATTCTTTCTGATATCAATTTTTCCATATTAGCTATGATCAGCTTACGATCATTCAGAGTTTTTTCCACATTTTGTGGAATAATAGAATTGTCATTAAGTTCTAATATTAATTCATGATATGTATTATAGAATTGATTATGGTTTTCATAATAACAAAAAAGTAAACTTGATGTTTCTTTTTGCAAAGTAAATAAGATATCTTTATTTTTCGCTATGTTAGTTTGTTTACCAATAAACTTAAAAACAATAATAGTACAAACCAATACACCTAATGCAGATATTGTTGATAATATATTACAAATTAAAGTCCAATACTCCATTTTACTAATCCTATTCTGTAGTTGTTTAATATCATTTTACCATGTCATTAACAACATACAACACTATAATAACACACCGATAATATATTGATTATTAATGATAAATTTTGTTGGTGTTGTTAGTGTCATAAAATTGCAAAAAAGAAGTTTTTCTTTTAACTCTTCAATTGGTAATGTTTAAATGATTCCTTAGTTAGAAATCGATTAACATAGATTAATGTTATACGTTATGTTATACGGTTAGACTATAATTTTTTAAATTTATTTATTATTCAGATAATTGGTTGTTTATTTAGATTCCTGCTGGGTCAAGATTAGTTAGAAGTGCACAATTAATTTTTATATATTGGTTTATAGGGGCTGTTGATCTTTTCTGTACATAAATTGCTCAACAATACATTGGCAGCCACATTAACATAAATGCCAGTGATACCATACTGGCATAATTCCTTTCTAACTTATCGTATCTAGTTGATATTGAACGATATTGCTTGATTCTAGCAAAGGCATTCTCGACTAAATGACGATAGCGATAAAGGCACCTATCCATACTGCTTTTATCTATATCCTTACCATAATTACGTTTAGCAATCACCGT
>NZ_JBXSQJ010000013.1:0-74016 GCF_057063585.1 Gilliamella sp. X-60
TTAACGATTTATAATACCGAAAGACCGCATGAGGCGTTAAATAACATGACACCGATTGAGTATAAAACACTAAAACAAGCAGCATGATTTTCTACGTGAGTTGTGTACTAGGTTTGGGGTATTTACAAAATATAACCTGAAAAGTGAACATCACATCTTCACTCAATTACCTATCTCTTTCAGCTTTTCCATTGATTTAAGGGCAAACGGTTTCATGAATATTTGATTGATACACTGGTTATTACTCGATTTAATAAATACTGTGCAACCTCAATTAATCGCGAAACGGTATAGAATCCTGAATATTTTTTACAAAAATCTAAAAAGAGAATATTTAACTTACTGTCTTAATTTATTTGCAGACATGTAATACCATAATTGACAGTTTTATAACGTTCTTTCTTACTAGATAAGGAAATGAACAGCTTCAATTGACCTTTCTTTGGCATATTATAAATAGTCAGATGAATGACCATAAAGCGTTTTGCCAAATTAGGCACGGTGATTTTTCTTTATGACGTAAGCGACATATCGCTTATCTGTGAGAAAGCGTTGTTTTGTTTTTTTATGTTTATCCATTATCGTAGTTTCTCAAATTACAACAATGCGAGCAATTCCTACATATCATCTATGTTTAAAATATAATTAATATGACCTACAAAAATTATTAGTATATAATTGGTGAAAGTTTATTTTCCATTTTTGAGATAAGGGGTTATAGATGGACAAGGAAAAAGCAAGCGCATCATCATTTCAAGATGTATTAGAATATATTCGTCTATCACGTCGTTTAAATAAATTAAAGCGTGAAATATCGGATAATGAGAAAAAAATTCGTGATAACCAAAAACGCGTACTCTTACTTGAAAACTTAAGTGAATATATTAAACCAGATATGACTTACGAAGAGCTTCAAGCGATTATTGCGAATATGAAAAGTGATTATGATGATCGTGTTGATGATTATATTATCAAAAACGCGGAAATATCTAAAGAGCGCCGCGAAATTAGCAAAAAAATGCGTAGTTATCGATCTAATTAACATTGATTATTTTATAAATAGCGTCCATTTTATTATGGGCGCTATTTTTATAACTAAATCATCCGCCAGCTAGTTTTACTTTAAATCCTTTACCTTCTAGCAATGACTTTAATAAATCGCGTTTATCACCTTGAATTTCAATATTGCCATCTTTAAGCGAACCACCACATCCACAGCGTTTTTTTAATTCTGCGGCTAATTGTGATAATTGGGCATCATCAATATCGAATCCCGTAATAACACATACGCCTTTGCCCTTACGACCTGATGTTTGCCGTTGAATTCGAATAATACCATCCCCTTTAGGACGCGAGATGACCGGTTCAGTAGGTTTAATTCGTCCTTTATCGGTTGAATAAACAAGTGGATTACCAGACATAATTTAATTAACTCTTACTTGGTTCAAGTGTTGCTAAAATTGTTTGTAACGCGTTAGCCGGATCTTGTGATTGCGTAATCGGGCGTCCAATCACTAAATAATCAGAACCGGCTGCCTGAGCTCGCTGAGGCGTCATAATACGACGTTGGTCATCCGGATTGGTACCTGCTGGTCTTATACCTGGTGTGACCAATTTAAAATCACCGCCTAAACGTGTTCTAAAACTTTGTACTTCTTTAGCTGAACATACCACACCGTCAAGCCCACAGTTTTTAGCAAGTATTGCCAATCTTGTCGCTTGTTCTAAAGGCGATACATTGATACCAATGTCTTGAAGATCGGTTGATTCCATACTGGTTAATACTGTCACAGCGATCAAAATTGGCGCATCTTTACCGTACGAATAAAGCGCATCTTTAGCTGCTGTCATCATTCGCGAACCACCGCTAGCATGAACATTTGTCATCCAAACACCAAGGTCAGCTGCTGCGGCAACTGCTTTTGCGACAGTATTTGGAATATCATGAAATTTAAGATCTAAAAAAACATCAAAACCTTTTTGCATAATCTGTTTAATAAAATCAGGCCCTGCATGCGTAAAAAGCTCTTTACCGATTTTAAGACGGCAATCTTTTGGATCAACTTTATCAATAAAATTCCATGCTGATTTAACATCCGCAAAATCAACTGCAACAATAATTGGTGATGATGATGACATAACTCATTTATTCCTTTTAATCAAAATTTGTTAGCTATTTTTTCTAATAAATTCATTTAAATCAGCATAAAAAATGCGAGCACTTTCTTTGTAGCCTTTTAAAGTTTGGTGCACTAAATCAGGACGAGCCAATCCTCGTTGTCGCCACTGTTTAATGGAAAACTTACCCCCCATCGCAACTTGCCAATCCCAAAATAATGTTTTTTCGGATTTGGCAACTTGTTTTTGAATATTCATTATTTTTGCAAAAGACTTTGGCATATTTTTTTCATTTGCCATAGTATCAGGTGGCGTCATTATTAAAATGGCCGCATTAGGTAAATTTTTACGAATCAACCTGATATTACTCACTAAATTTTTTCGGTATTGATTGGCGTCTAATGTTTCATCAAAACTTTCATTTGTCCCATATTCTAAAATTACTAAATCACTTTGTGATACAGCAAGTTCTTTAAACCAATCCTTCCCCCACTTTTGCCAAATCGTTTGTTTAGCACCATTAGTAGCAATAGATGAAACAATAACGCCAGATTGTTGATTGCGCGTTAACCAAATTCCACCCAGCTCCACATCTTTTTGACCTTTTATAACTAAAGGCATTTTAGTCACAACCGATGCAGTTTGCCAAACATTTGGGGTTGGCGTATAGCTTAAATTAATTTTTTTATCATTTGTATCATAAAGCGCTAGCGATCTTGAGTTGTTTTTAAGTGTCTTGAAAGTTAATTTAATTTGCCAATCTTTATTATTCGATCCTCTTGGAACAATTTGAATAGTAGCCGAATCTTTACTGGGTTTTGCAATAAAGCCGCCCATAGGAAAGTCTAGGTTACTTAACGTTCGGCTACTTAGCACATCCCAATTTCTAGATTTCCATGTAACAACCGCATGACTTTGTCCTTTTATAGCGACAGGCGTTATCCAACCAATACCGGCGTTACCATATTTTTGTTGCATTAATGTTCTAAATTCACCAGTAAAGAAATCGGCTGCCGAATGCGAATCACCAAATTGTGTAATATTGACGACTTGATTTGTTTTTTTGTTATCGGCTAGCGATTTTAAACGCGTAGCGAATTTTTTAGCGTTAGGATCACCAAAATCAATAATAGTAGATACTGTGGTCGTTTTACTTTCCGCCACACTGCACCCAACCGTAATCGCTATCGCAATTACGGCTGTAATATATTTTAAAAATCTAATCATTATGGGTATCCTCTAATTCTTTATAAATTATTTTTTCCATAATAGCCTTTGCCAAAATTTTTTGGCCTATTGACGTAAAATGGACCCCATCATCAACCCTTACTTTAATTTTTGCTTTATCGGTTTCTATAAAATTACTAAATTTTTCGTATGTACAACCCAGTAATTCATTTGTTGTTAAAAAATGTTGTTGAACTTTTTCTAACTCCGACTCATACAAATTATTTAGGTAAACCATCCCATTGTTTAATTTTGGTTTTCGCATACAAGGTGCTGCAAGCCAAAGTACTTGAACATCATGTTCAATGGCGCTATTTAAAATAGACTCAATACGTAAACGATAATGTTCTTCCCATAATTCGGATTTAAATTTAGCATATTTGACATAGCCTTTAACTGGAAAATCCCAAGGATCATTAGCGCCAAGAAAAACAACAAGCAATTTGATTGAAGGATCGGCAATTAGATTATCATTAATTGTTTTTGGCCAATCAAAAGCGCTTGGATAAGCAAGTCCTGTGCTCTGTTTGCTTAAGTCAAGGCTTTCTATTTTATATTGCTTAAAAAGCATTTTTTTAACATATGGTGCAACTCCTTGCATTAAAGAATCACCAGCAAAGAACACTTTATCATTACTTGTTAATACAATCGGTAACGGCTCATGGGGTAGTTCAATATCCCCTTGTATTTTTTTAGGTTCATCTTGTAATGCTAGCTCGGCTTTGGGTTTATTATGATCGACGAAATCAGAATAATTTTTTAAATCAGGGCCCATCAAGCTATTTTCAGTATCGACTTTTTGATCGCTTTTTACTTCGGCAGTATTTTTATTTTGTTTTATATCTTCAAGCTCAGTGACGGCTAATTTAGATGTTTTATTTTCGGTGACAGGCAACACAGCATCAAACGGCCTAGTAAATGGGATTGATGTGTGTGTTGATGCATATTTTTGCTCGTCACTTTTGCTGTCTTCAAGCTCTTGTATTGAAGTTTCTTGAATCGCTAACGTGTCACTATTAAACAAATCGGTATGATACACTTGCTCGCCATAAATCAATATTGATTTGTAATAAATCGCTATTAATGCAATGGCGGTAACAAACAATATCACCAATATATAACGAGCAGATAAAGGTTTACTTGCAAGAATAGGAGAAGTACTTACTTTGTTAGTTTTTTTATGATCTTTTTTAAGCGTATTTTTATTTAGCGATTTATGACGTTGTCGCTTCAAATTCGATTTGGATTTTCTATTATTTTTTGAACACGATTTTTTATATATCATCATAATTAAGCGTTATTAAAAATTAGCATAAATAAAGTTTGGCATACCTGATGGTGCAATATAAATAACTAACCACAAAATTAAAATAAAGACCATTGGTAAATAACAATGCGGTATTTTTGTTAGCTGTATAATAAACCACTCAGGAAAATTTTTACACATTGGATAGGCAAAGTAGATGAAACAAATAACCAAAAATGCCCCCGCATAGTGCGGTTCTATCAGAAAGTTATGCATTAATGCAGTCAAATAATCAACTGCATCAGACAAACTTTCACAATTAAAAAATAGCCATGTAAAACAAATATAATGCCATGTTAATAATCGTGCAACCAGTGGCGAGCGTGCTGTTACCCAGCCTTGTCCAAAATAACGATCGCCGATATTAAGTGCCACTATACCAATACCATGACAGCCCCCCCAGATAATAAAATTAATACCAGCACCATGCCATAATCCTGATAGCAACATAGCTAACATGACATTAATCTGAGTTCGTATAAACCCACGACGATTTCCACCGAGAGGAATATAAATATAGTCGCGAATCCAACGTGATAAGCTAATATGCCAGCGAGCCCAAAAATCTCTTAAATTCAATGCCAAGTAAGGAAAATTAAAGTTAATTGGCAAGCGAAATCCTAACAATAACGCAATACCTGTAACTAAATCAGTATACCCCGAAAAATTTAAATAAATTTGCATTGCATAAGCATAAAGCCCCACTAACAAATCAATCACACTAAATTCTAACGGATTGGCAAATATTGGATTAACCCAGTGTTCACTAATAAGTCCGCCTAGACAATAAACCTTAATCACAGCCAAGATAAGCAACGTAAAGGCACGAATTGGTTCTAAAATTTCACGGGGCTGAGTTATGTTAATTTGCGGCAAAAAGTCTTTAGCACGGTTAATTGGGCCGGCAATTACACTTGGGAAAAAAGACAAAAATAAGGCAAAATCCCAAAATTTAGCAACGGGTAGCTCTTTCTTTTTTACCGAAACTAAGTAACTTACCGAATGGAAAGTATAAAAGGAGATACCGATAGGTATTAATACGGTTATAACTGGTAATAAAATAGGCAAATTGAAGAAGTTAAGCAGATCTTGCAACTCATAACGAAAGAAATCAAAATATTTAAATAATGCAAGATTAACGATTGATACACATAACCCCAAAAATAGCCATCGCTTTGCATGCCGATTCGATGCTGCAATCATCACTGAAAATAAATAGATCGCACAAGTATAGATAAAAAGGATAAGTGCAAATTGCCAGCTATAACTACCAACAATGAGATAACTTGATACTAAAAGTAGGATATTTTGTATTTTAGGCGATCGGTAACATCCCCAATACAAGGCAAAGAAAGCGATAAAGAGTAAACCAAATTCAATAGATAAATAACTCACTACGATCCTTTTTTACTTAAACGTATGGTTTCCTGAAACTTCTTTACAAAACCCTTTATAAAAAGACTTAGCTTTTTACTTCGCTAATTAATTCGGATTGAGCAAGTACATTATAAATAATAAGTTCCTTATTCAATCCAGTAATCGTTAACAACTGATTTCTTGCTTGCAACCATAGATGATAAAGGGCAGAAATCTTTTCATTACTTTTAGTCGCAAGTAGCCGAATTAATGGGACTTGATCACGATTCACAATAAAACGCCCAACTTTTTGCTTCGCTTTCAGCGCATCGCTTAACAAGGCACAAAACCAAACAATTCGTTCAATAAAGTCTTCATTATCAAAAGTTTTAGCTAGCTGCCAATAATTATTTTGTGGTACCAGTTCTAATAGATGATCACAAAATGCTTTTCGTTGTTGCCACTTTTCTGGTGCTAATAGTGCAGCCGCTTTTAGTGGCGCATTTTCGCTCAATAATAACGCCGAAGCAAGCTCATTATCGCTGCATTGCTGATTTTGTTTGCTTTTTAGCCATTCAATCGACTGCTGTAATTTAGGAACAGGTAAAAAATAAGAAAAGCAACGACTATGGATCGTTGGTAACAATTGGCTGTTATGCTCATCACTTAAAATAAAATAGGTGTTTTCGGGCGGTTCTTCTAACGTTTTTAGTAATGCATTGGCGGCAGCTTCGGTCATTAAAGCTGCCCGTTTTATCCAAATGACTTTATTGCCACCTTGCTGGGATTTTTCGTAAACCTTGCTCGATATATTACGTATTTGATCAATACCTATTGACTGTTTACCTTGTTCATTGGTTATCACATAATAATCGGGATGGTGGTGAGACAAAAACAGTTGACAACTATGGCATTTTAAGCACGGTTCCAATTGCAGTGAAGATTGACATAATAAACGGTTTACAAGCGTTGAAACAAACTCATCTTCACCACTGCCTTGAACATAATGTATTAATAAGGCATGATGAGCCCGTTTATGCATAATGCCAGTAGCTAATTGCTGATAAGGTAAGGAAAGCCAAGGATAGTCATTTAAGATCATGCAATATTACCCTGTTTTGTTAACCATGTTGTTAAAATTTGTTCAATTTGCTTAGTCACATTGTCGATTGGTTTTCCGGCATCAACAGTAATAATTGTTTTATCTTGCTTGGCAAGTTCTAAATAGCGTTGACGAATTCGTTTAAAAAATGGCAATGATTGTTGCTCAATGCGATCAAGCTCACCTCGAGATCTTGCTCGCATTAAACCAATTTCAGGTTCGATATCCAAATATAAGGTAAGATCAGGTTTAAAATGACCTAATACTTGCTCCTTTAATGTCGTCATAAAGACTTTATCTAACCGTCGCCCACCACCTTGATAAGCTTGCGTGGATAAGTCATGGCGATCGCCAATCACCCATTTACCTGCTTTAAGTGCAGGTTTAATCACATTATCAATCAACTGAATGCGTGCAGCATATAACATTAACAATTCGGCTTTATCTGTCAAAGGCTCATTATCTAAACCATTTTTAATAATATTACGTAATACTTCAGCTATCGGCGTTCCACCTGGCTCACGTGTAAATTGCAAATCACCAATATCGTGTTGATTCAAAATGCGAGCAACAGTATTAATAGCCGTTGTTTTACCCGCCCCTTCAAGCCCTTCGATGACAATAAATTTGCCTGTCATACTAAATTCCTAATCTATTTATGATACGCCAGTGTTAAATACCGCGCTATTGTACGCTATTTTTGTCCATTATTTTAGCCTGCTATTATTAATACATACTTTCAGTTTTACAAAATAAATAAAAATTACCAATAAATGCCAAAGCACAAGTCACAACAAAAAACATGCCGTTAGACTATTATTTTATTATTTTATTATTTTCATAATAAAGATTTTATTAAATAAATAATTAATACAGTTATTACCAAATTTTAGATGTTTAATGAAGTAACTAATAAAATCACCTAATAAAACCATTGATTGATTGATTGATTTTTTATGTGTAACAGACTTATATATGCCAGTAAAAAATATGATAGATAGATGGGTAGATAAATAAAATATATATTTAATAGCCTAATTAATTATATAGAAGTTAGTTTATCCTTGTGTATACAAGGAACACATCATAAAGAAAAAAGAAGAAAATAAAACCAACAAACTTTAATCTATACCATGATTCAATTTATTAACTATCCAAACTCTCAGTTTTTTCCCCTTTGATCTAGATGAAAAAACCCAATATCCTTTGTATTCCGTTGGAACAGTGACTGATATAAAATATCGTTGAGATGCGGGAATATCGTTATGTAACAATACATCCTGATTGCAATCGAATTCAATATCTGAGTTTAATTTGTTAATAATCCAATTCGCTAGTGTTAAGTTGTTCTTTTTTGCTTCTTTGCTCCACTTCGACTTTGTTTTAAAAGTAACAGCAAATTTAACGATAGTAGTTTTCATAAAAAGCTCCCTATATTAAAAAAAGTAACTATTGATAAATAAATAGTTAATTTCTCGTATACATGTTATATAGAAAATTAGTTTCTACCGAATATGATAGTTTCAAAATATTGTTCAACAGTATTACGATCATTACTTGATAATGATTTAAAAAATTCCAGTTTATCCCTGTGTATACAGGGAACACGTTGTCGGTTGTTCCTCCGCTGTATTCTCCACCGGTTTATCCCTGTGTATACAGGGAACACCCAACATTAAACTTGGCATAAAACTGCCCTCGCGGTTTATCCCTGTGTATACAGGGAACACTGTGAAGTGTCGTTTGCTGAAAAAGATGATGACGGTTTATCCCTGTGTATACAGGGAACACTTTGCAGTTGTATTTGAACGGGATTCATATTCCGGTTTATCCCTGTGTATACAGGGAACACCCTGTTAGGATCAGGATTGTGGAATATACAAACGGTTTATCCCTGTGTATACAGGGAACACAAATTATATGTAGAACATGTTAATGAAGTGCCCGGTTTATCCCTGTGTATACAGGGAACACCAATTATGAGTTGACCGCTCATACCGTATGAGCGGTTTATCCCTGTGTATACAGGGAACACTCTAAACATAGCTATTTGTTTTATTTATAATTATATCGACTGATAAATTCCACCAAATTTTTTAAATTTTTAAAGAACTTTAACCTATTGATTTTTAACAGGTAAAAAAGAGACCAACCGTAGTCCATCTAGATCTACCGGAACTCTTCTATTTGTACCATAAGTTTGGAAGTCAAATCCGGATTCGGTATTCGTTGCCCAAGCAAGTACTACATTGCCTTCTTCTGCTAATTCCATTATCTGTTGCCATACCATTTCTCTAATTGGTCTGGAGATATCACCAATGTAAACTCCTGCTCTAACTTCTAGCAACCAAATAGCTAAACGCCCCCTTAGTCTGGGCGGTACATTTTCGGTCACAACCACACACATACTCATAATTAGTGACTCCTAAAGCCACTATCGGCAAGCGATTTAGGTTCAGGGATAGCTGGAGGCTGAACATCATCAGGTGGTAATGGCGGTTCAATTCCTCCGGCTGATAAGACATCTTCAATCAATGGGATTAATTTAGCTAATGTTTTTTGACTTCTAAAAATTTCACGGCATGCAATACGTACTTCGCGATCAGGATCAGGGATTTTTTTAGCGGCTATTTCAAATGCTTTGGGTACAACCGTATCAAATTTAATAATATCTGCTATGTCATAAACAAAAGAGAGTGGCTTTCCGCTATGCACAAAACCAATCGCTGGCGCATAGCCGGCAGCCAAAACCGCAGCTTCAGTGATACCATATAAGCAAGATGTTGCGGCACTAATGCACTGATTGACTTTATCGCCTTTTTCCCAATCTTTAGGATCATACTTTCGACCATGCCATTTCACATGATAGCGTTTAGCTAATAATGAATAGGTTTCGCGTACACGTGCTCCTTCTATACCTCGGAGCTGATCAACCGAACGTCTAGTTGGTGCTGGCTCGCCAAAACGTAGTTCAAACATCCTTTTGACGACTTTTAAACGTAAATCATCATCTAACGCTAATTTTGCTTGATAAAGTAGTTTATCCGATCTCGCTCCGCCGGGCTGTCCAGATGAATACATTCGAACACCGGCTTCACCAACCCAAACAAGCAATGTTCCTACCGTTGCCGCTAATTTGACAGCAGCATGAGAGATCCTTGTGCCAGGTTCGAGCATAATACAAGCAATAGAACCAACGGGAATATGGGTTCTAACGCCTGTTTTATCAATTAATACAAATGCACCATCTAACACATCAATTTGTCCATATTGTAAAAATATCATTGATGTTCTATTTTTGAGAGGGATGGGATTAAGCGGAACATATACCATGTTATGTTCCCTATTGATGCCGTTTAATCAAGAATAATCCACAACCAAACCCTTTACTTTTACCAATTCCTTGATAGAGCGTATCTAAAAACAGTTCAGGATGAGTAACCGTTAAAACGCCTTGAAAATCAACACTACTAAAAGTAATAGGTTTAGCATCTACTTTCTTTTTAAATCGATGTTGATAATAACCAATAATATTACATTTAGGTTGCTTCCCTGTATTTTGCATAAGTGAAAATCCTCTTTTTTCACCTTGATTAACTAACCAATTTAATGCGGCTTGATTCTGTAAACCGTTTATCTCTATTGCCGAGGATAGTCCTTGCTGTTTTGCCAAAAATTTGGCATTCATCATCACATCACTGCGTTTACCATTTTTAAAAATAATAGGATTAGCGCGCAGTGAAAACATTAAATTCATACCGATGGTTAATTGTGGTGCATAGGGTTTTGTTTCAACAATAAATAATTGATGATCTTTTATCGGTGCAACTTCAGATAGCAGATAGTAGTATCTACTTTGTCTTGTTGCTTCTTCTCGAAACAAAAATGTCCGTTTTTCTTGATGAGGAAAAAGTTGCCATAACCATTGATGAATCGCATATTGACCAGCATACTGCATCTTTTGCTGCATGACATAAGGGAGGCGATCTAGTTTTAGGGTAACTCGAGAAAAATACATCTATTCGCTCCTTTTTAAATATCCTGAATATTGCAGGCGTGGTTCAAAATACCAATGATTACGGTTTATTGGTTGATCTTGCCGGCGCTGAATTTTTATTATTTCAAAATCGGCATCTTGATCTTTATGTTCCCAATAATATTCATCAGCAACACTGTTTAACAAATCGCTAATGACAGGATCGCGTTGATGATATTGTTGATAATGTTTATCAGCAAAAATAAATGCATCACAAAGCGTTCCTTCATAGAGAACAGGGGATAAAGGCAGTGCCAATGGCGAGTTTTTTCTACCTACATATAATGGAAAAACTGGCGTTAATAATGCTTGTTGTATTTGCTGCACATTATAGGGAGCACCTTTGGTTTCTGTCATCACAATTTGATAATAAATGTCGTTATAATATTCACGCTGTGAAAGTAGGGTTTCTAACTCATTAGGATTGCGACGAATTTCATCAAAACGGGTATATAATAACTGCTTTTTATTTGCTCTGGGGGCTTGGACGGTTTGAAAATCTCTAAACCAACTGCTGTTTGCTTTAAATGGGCGTATCGCAAAATTATAGTGTTGATTAAACGTATCGACTTTATTATCTTCACGCCGAATACCTAATGCCGCCGCCACTAGCCCTAATAAAGCCGAGCGAGAAGGAATATCATTACTATGGCGAACCTCGCCAATAGCATGCTCTCCCCACGATGTCAATGGTGCATAAATCTGGAAGATAAGATGTTTTATCATCTCGACGGCTCCTTATTTTTGGGCAACAAAATCTAATGCAGCGGTTAAGGTTCCTTTTCCTGTTTCAGTATTGAGTACGTAGCGACTATCGGCACATTGACCATATACCTTATCAAATTTATCAAGCTGTTGTTCTAAACGCGCAATCGCATCATTAACCATATCGTCGCTACGAATTGGATTAAAATAAGCAACAGCTAACGAGCGTGGTTGTTGAACCCCTTTTTCAATCAATAAGTAAGAGGTATAAGCCCGTGATGCAAAACTATTTTGCATACCGGTTGGTGCTACTTTAGCCGCAGCTTCGGTTAAGGCTTTTAATGTTTTTTCAACCAATGCCTCATCGCCATTTAGGTTTTCTAACAATAACTCACGACTAATACAGATGTAAGTATAAAACAGGGCTGAAGCAAAACCACGCTCATTTAAATGTGCTGAGCCGGCATCTTCCTCATTATTATTTAAATCATCCACTGCAGTAAAAAAGTCATATTCAATAGTAACGGTACTAACCCCTAAAGCATGAGATACTTGGCAAGCAGCTTCAACATTAAATGCAGGACTATCAGCTAACATTCGTCCAAACAAAGCAATATCAATGCAGCTATTTTCTTTACGGAGTAATTTCACCTCGGCATCGGTCGGCTCACGATTTTCATTAATTAACACGTCTACTAATTGATCAATGGCTTGTTTTTCATTGCTATTAATATGCACCAATTGTTCAATCTCCAAATTATCCAATGGATCTTTGGGGGATTTTTCATTTTTTACTTTGCCAAATTGTGCAGCAATTTTAATGGCGCTCGCTTTCGCAATTTTTTCCGAAATGCCTTGATCAAGCATATTTTTATAAACCCAATCTCGCGCAAATCGACGCGAACGCACGCCTAGATTGTCACTTAATGATTGATAAAAGTAATCCGAAGTTCGCCATGCTCTTTTTAAACTTTGCGATGAGATACGTAATCGGTCACTATTGCCCATTTTTGCAGTTTTTGGTCGACCAAGTTCATCACGGTTCAAATTAGATGGCGCATAAGCAGTCAATAAGTGTAATTGAATAAATGTTGTCATTGTCGTTATTCCTTAGGTAATTTATTAGTCGAATAGTAATCCATCGCCCAACGAACAGAAAGGCGTTCAAACGGATTGATAGTTGGAGATAAATTTTGTAGTCGATTATGCCACTCTCGCACCCACAAAAAAATTCCATCAGCAAGTGAAAAAAGGTTGACTCCCTGTTCACCACGTAATTTGGCAGCACGAATTAATCGTCGACAAAACTCTTCAGGTGTTTCACTGGTTTGCAATTGCTCAAAACGTAAAGGAGACATAATATTACGCTGTCCGCCTTTTGCCTTTTCGCTTAATTGTGCAGCAAAAGGGGCTTTCTCATTATTAGCGCTTGCAAAAGCAGCAACCGCAACAAATATTGCTAATGCCTGCTGATGAACAGGGGTTGGGGTTAATCTGTGAGTATCGTTAAATAGTACGTTGGCTAAACAAAAATACCCTTCATGTAACATAACCCCAAAAGGTAATGTCGCTCGACGTAGTTCAGCTCGTAATTTTCGCCCATTATAAGTCCCGCCATAAAAAGGATATGATCTTTGTTGCAGCATTGAAAACCATTCATTAATACATTTTTTGTGACTTTCATTTAATATAATTGTCTTTTTAATAAGATTGTTTGACATACTGTTCTCCCTATCCAAAAACAAGGCTATTTGGTGTTTTTTATCTTTTTTATATGCTTTAGTTTATTAAAATCAATGAGTAACTTTTCTCTAGCACTGATTTTTTGGGATGTAACCAACTGTTCATCAGGATTAGCAAACGCCGCTTTATCATAGGTTTGAGTAATATAATGTAGTAAAGTATTTGCCCAATTTGCTAACAAATGGAATCGACCTTCGGGATTATCTTTTTGGTCTATTAGTTGTTTTACAAATTGGTAAAATGCTGGTTCGGTCTCTTTCCAATAAGCGATGTCTAACAAACTAGATTGTTTATTTATCGCTGTCATAGCTTTACGCAGTATTGGCAAGGTCTCTTTACTTAATTCTAATGCCAGTGCAATAAGCTCTTCTAGGTCGCTGTCAGGATCAGCTAAAGCGGGATATACAGGAAAAGTGTGTTCATACCAGCAACGTGCTTTCATATTGTCAAAATCATAACCAAAGCACCATAAGCGATAGTGTTCGTTATCTTTTAGCCTACGCGCTTCATGGATAAAGACCACTTTTGCCGCTTCAACATTATCATGTTTTGTTAGCATACCTAGCCAATCGCGATAAATTAAACCACCGGGTTGACCTTTAATCGCTAATGGTGCGCCTGATTTACTATCAATTCGATATGGCGTTAAAGGATGTCGCCAATGTTGATATTGAACACCATAATTTTTAGTGTGATATTGCGTAATTAATTGTGACGAAGTTGCACCACACAGATCACATTTCCCTTGCTTAGTCTGTTCAAAATCAAGTTCTATTCGTCGTGGCATTCCCCAAAAAGCTTGGCAATAACTGGCTTGTTCAGGAAATAGACTCAAATTCTTCGGTGGTTCACTGGTTTTAGTCGTATTGAGCCATGGAAAGACAGATTCATCAAATTGGCGTGGTTTATCATCATCTAATGGTATTACGTTTAACCATAATTTCTTCCATAATGGTGTTGGTTTATTTAGTTCTGGCATAATCAACGTCGTTATCGGCCCACCACCACGCAAACTAACTCGATGTCCTTGTCCACCAGATGGTGCATTAGTTTGTAAAGTAAATAGTGCTATTGCTGCACAGTGTGGGCAAATTTCCTTGACAAAATCACGTTTGATAAAGTGGTCGGTGTTCTTCTTTAATGCGTTTTCACCCGGTGCTTCAACTAATAAACCTGATATTGGTAAAGCATTGCCGTCTAATTTCGTGAAATCTTGCATAAAGGCGGGTTTATTTGCACCAAATTGCATAGCCGATTTAACTTGATCAAATGCTTTATCTAAATCAGATTGCGAAATACCATCATCCCAGTAGTCAAACCACTCCTCATTATCTTCTGGAGAAAAGGTGGTTTGCAACAAACCGATAAGAAACTGATAGGCAGCACCTTGAAAATCAGCTCTAAAATAGGCTAAATCAGAAATAGTTTCATCAGCGATTTGACTAGGTTTAATCTTACTAACATGACCATCAAAATGGATAACCGGAATCCATTTTTCATCTAACAGCGAGAAAGAAGACAAACTATACTCCTTATTTAGAATTTTAATGTAAGCGGAAAGTTAGTTGTTCCGCTTATCGGCATTAACTTAAATTATTTAAGTGTTCGAGGGCTTGTTTATTGATCTCAATACTTAAACAATAAGATCGCGTTTCTTGATCATCTATTTTCTGTTTGATTTCAACAGCCCAAACTTTCTTACAAAATTGGCTACTTTTTTGCATTGCTCTTTGTATTTGTAAATGAATAAAATACTTTATAAAATCCAAAGTTAATTATTATAAATACTAATTTAAATTAGCCATTAAAAATATAAACAATATATATGTATATCAAGAATTACTAATTTTAACCATCTTTAAATTAGCATAAAAAAAAATCAGCATCAATAAAAAAGTCTGTAGACAATATAAAAATTTAGCGATATGTTAAACTGGTACTGTTTAATATGATCGTTCCTTATTTTATAGGGTTAAACCGTCTGTCGACAAAATGTAGTGTAGTTCCCCACATCTAGTGGGGTTTTCCATCTAAGAATACTACTTAAACAAAAATTTTTATTTTTGACTACTATTTATTGTCAAAAATGAGATCTGCATTTACTCTTTTTCAAGATATAAAAATAATTTCGCTAAATAGACTGTATTTAAAACTTGATAGTTAAAGCTCTTCGAGGCACATTATGCGAAGCATTATATTAACCAATGCCTATATCATAGCAGCCCATAAATGAACGACATACCGTTGATTAGCCATTATAATAACGAAATAAATATTAACCCTAACAAATCATTACCAATATAATGCAACCTAGAGAGATTTATGAATCAACAAAATAACAATAATTACCTTGATGCAGTTCAAACTGATGTAAAGCCCCCTTTTATAATTGCTATAATGCGTAAATTAGTCCCTTTTTCAATGATTTGGATAAGCTTAGTGTTAATGTATGGTGTCGTTTGTATGTACACAAATGCCGTTGGGCAAGATGAGTTTTACCGTTTTATCTTCTTTTTGCGTAGTCCATTTGTTGTGGCGCTTAATTGTATTGCGTTATTGGTTAGCGTTTTCCATTCAATAAGTTGGTTCAACTCAGTGCCTAAAACGATATTTTCATACCATACTGATAAAAAAACAAAATATTATTTATTCATTGTAGGGTTATGGCTGGTAACAGTTTTTGTTTCGGCATGTTTATTATTATTTATATTAAAATAAGTGGTCTTTAATCAATGAAAAACCAACAAATGCAAGCTAAAAGGTCTCATGGAAAAATCACAAAGGGGTTATTTGCTTTAGGTGGCACATGGGCGGCTGTTTTTTCACCCATTGTACTGGCGATTATCACATTTATCATTCCTTTTGGTGACGCAGCAACACGTTCTCATATTCTAAAAATAGCCAATACTGAAATGGGTAAATTGTTTTTATTTTTGATGATTTCATTACCTATCTGGTGTGGATTACAACAAATTTTAACGCTTTTGCACGAGCGTAAAATCTATCCAAAACGCGAAAAATTACTGACTTTTGGCTTAGCGTTAGCATGGACAATACATGCTATTTATATATTGTTTATTCGGGTATAGCTGGCATTTTTGATTATAGGAATATAAAAAGCGTCATAAACAAAATAACGCTTTTTATATTTTCAAAAACTAATAATATGTGAGTTCGCGGATAATATTCGTTTGTTTATTCTCTTGATTATTTTTAACTTTACTTGCCGTAAGCCAATCATTTTTTTCATTAAACGTTAAAAATTTAGTTAAATAATGTGAAACTTCTTTTCCTGATGATAAGTAAGAAGATTCAATGGTAGTTAATCGATGATGATCGTTATCATATTGATACGAAAAATCACTTTCGTTTGTCATATTGTTGCTAAATTGGTACGACACTTTAGCAAGCTGTTGCTCTTGATATCCAAACGTATAGACTGAAGCCCCTTTTTGCTCTGCTCCGGTATATTTACCATTTTCATCAATTTCTTTAAGCTGCCATTGTACATTTTTATTGATAAGACAGTGATTACTATCGTATACGTAATTATCGGTTTCGAAAAAAACAAAATCGATAGCTTTTTTAGTCTGCTGTGATACGACAATTTTACCTTGTTCATCAGTATTAAATTGGATGATGCTATTGGTTTTATCTTCTACATCCTCAATAATATTTTCCCAACCAGATTTATTTTTTTGTAAGTGTTCGGAATAAATTCGAAAGTTTTTATCCGAATAAAGATCATAATGGCTTTGTGTGATAAGCCCATTAGGATCATATTCTAACGTGTGCTTAGCTAGCGAACTATTCGCATCAGTACCCAATTTGGTGGTTGAAGTCCGAATCTCTTGCTTTATACCTTTTACAGGTGAATCAATATAATCGAGGATTTGAAAAATATAGTTATTTGCCTCAACGATATTTTGGTTTGGATTATCACTACAGGTTATCGCCATCGCATTTATTGAAATGAGGGATAAACAGGGTGTTAATAAAAAAGGAAGTATTCGTTTTTGCATAATGAAACCTGTTAACTAGATTGATATATGATTTATTAACAATGGTCTATAATATAGACCATTGTTATCTATTGCTTTATACATTTATTTTTTGCGCATTAACAGTGCTTCTTCCCAATTGACCTTTTTGTCTTGCTGTTGCGCTGGCTGAGTATCATCTTTATGAGCAAATTTTTCTGTTTTTTCAACTTTATCTGCGTGTATCAATGTTTTATTTATTTTACGAGGTGGTTTATCTAAAAATGAGAGTAATGTTTTGGTATACTCAGTTTCGGGGGAATAAAAGATCTTTTCCCGTGAGCCTTGCTCAATAATGTTCCCCTCTTTCATAACAACCACTTGATGACACAGAGAATAAACCAAAGCTAAATCATGGCTAATAAACAAATAACTAAGCTGATACTTTTCTTGTAATGACTTAAGTAAATCAATAATTTGTTTTTGAATAGTATGATCTAATGACGAAGTTGGTTCATCTAAAATCAATAATTCTGGCTTCAAAATTAAGGCACGGGCAATGGCTATTCGCTGGCGTTGCCCCCCTGAAAACTCGGTTGGATAGCGATAACGCATATCAGGATCAAGACCAACTTCTTGCATAATGTCAACTACCGCTTGCTCACGCTCTGATTGGCTCAGTTTTTTGTGAGTGATTAAGCCTTCACTAATAATCTGTTCAACATTAAAACGCGGATTAAGAGATGAAAATGGATCTTGAAACACCACTTGGATACGGCTTCGAAATGGTAACAGCTTTTTGCTGGTTAGATTTTGTATCGGATGGCTGTCAAATACAATGTTACCTTGCGATTTTATCAACCGTAAAATAGCTAAAGCAGTAGTGCTTTTGCCCGACCCTGACTCACCAACAATCCCAACTGTTTCGCCTTGATGCACGGCAAAGCCAGTATTGTTGACGATCTTCTTCTTTTGACTGCAAAATAAACGTTTTTTGGCAATAACTTCAACATTAAGGTGGTTAACATTAAGCAGTATTCCAGGTGTATCAGGCAATGGCACCGGCTCACCATGTGGCTGAGAATTTAATAGTGTTTGCGTATATTCATGTTCTGGACGTAAAAAGATACGCTGCTTATTATTGTATTCAACAATTTTGCCTTGTTGCATCACCGCTACTTTATCAGCGATTTTTTTAACAATGCTAAGATTATGCGAAATAAATAGCATGCTCATATTCAGTTCTTTTTTTAACTCTTTTAATAACTGAATAATTTGTGCCTGTACTGACACATCTAAAGCAGTGGTGGGTTCGTCTGCTATCAATAATTTTGGATGGGTTAAAATTGCCATAGCAATCATAACTCGCTGCCTTTCTCCGCCTGATAACTGATGAGGATAAGCCGATAATTTACTTTTTGGATCTTTAATCCCCACACGATCAAGATATTGCAAAATCTCGCAACGCGCATCATGTCGATGCATGCCTCGATGTAATGCTAGTACTTCATAAAGCTGTTTTTCAACCGTATGTAGAGGGTTCAATGACACCATTGGTTCTTGGAAAATCATACTAATTTGATTGCCACGTACCTGACGAAGTTCTTTATCTGGCGCTGATAATAAAGAGTTTTCTTCAAATAAAATATCGCCAGTTGGATAAACTACTTGCTCTTTATGTAGCAAACGCAGGATAGACAAAGCGGTAACACTTTTACCTGAACCTGACTCACCAACGAGTGCCAATGTTTCTTGCTCATCAATATCAAAGCTGATATTACTCACGACTTGTGATATCGTTTGTGTACCACATTTAAAAGCGATACTTAAATCCTGAACGGATAATAAAGGAGAACTCATCGATACGCTCCTTTGTTTGGATCGAATGCATCTCTTACTGCCTCACCAATAAAAATAAGTAATGAAAGCAAAGTTGCAATAATTAAAAACGAACTAAGACCAAGCCAAGGGGCTTGCAAATTGTTTTTCCCTTGTAGCAACAGGCGACCTAAAGATGGTGAATCAATCGGCAAACCAAAGCCCAAAAAATCTAGCGACGTTAAGGTGGTAATTGATCCACATAGAATAAAAGGTAAAAAGGTTAATGTTGCCACCATTGCATTAGGTAATATGTGGCGAAACATAATTTTACTGTCGCTCACCCCCATTGCTCTGGCCGCACGGATATAATCAAAATTGCGAGTACGCAAAAATTCGGTACGTACAATTCCAGCTAACCCCATCCAACCAAATAAAACAGTAATGCCCAGCAACCACCAAAAATCAAGTGGTAAAATGCTGGCTAATAAAATAATTACAAATAAACCCGGCAAACCACACCAGATTTCAATAAATCGCTGTCCTAACAGGTCTACTGTTCCGCCATAATAACCTTGGATTGCCCCGATGATGATACCAATAAATGAAGTAAACAATGTCAAAAAAATAGCAAAAAACATTGAAATACGAAAACCATATAAGATATTGGCCAGTACATCGAAACCCGCATCAGTTGTACCTAACCAATGCGATGCTGAAGGAGGCGTTGGGAAAGTATTTTGCGTATCATAGATTAGTGTACTATAACTATAGCGAAACGGAGGCCATAAAATCCAGCCATTCGCTTCTATTTGATTTTGCACAGCAGGATCAAGATAATTAGTTTGTGTTTCTAATTGCCCACCAAACTCCGTTTCTGGATAAAAATGAAAAATTGGTGAATAGTAATTATCCTGATATTTAATAAAAATGGGTCTATCGTTAACAATAAAATCAGCAAATAGACTCATCACAAAAAAGATCGAAAATAACCAAAGTGAATAATAGCCACGGCGATTATGTTTAAATCGTTGCCAGCGTTGTTGATTAAAAGAATAATGAGTGGTCATCAGTTTCGAGCCTCAAAGTCAATGCGTGGGTCTATCATCATGTAAGATAAATCAGACAGTAGTTTTGTGATGAGTCCAACTAACGTAAAAATATAAAGCGACCCAAAAATTACAGGGTAATCACGTTGAATAATTGCTTCATAGCCTAATAAACCAAGCCCATTAAGCGAAAAGATGATTTCAATTAGTAATGAACCGGTAAATAAAATACCGACAAAAGCAGCGGGAAAACCCGATACAATCAGTAACGTGGCATTACGAAAAACGTGTTTATACACGATCTTTCTTTCACTTAATCCTTTTGCACGTGCGGTTATGACATACTGTTTGCGAATTTCATCTAAAAATGAGTTCTTGGTCAACATAGTAAGTGAAGCAAAACCACCAATAACCATTGCAATAGTAGGCAAACAGATGTGCCATGCATAGTCTTTCACTTTTCCCCAAAAATCGAGTTGTTCAAAATGATTCGAAATAAGTCCACGAAGTGGAAAAATATCCCAATAACTACCACCGGCAAACAATACAATTAACAACACTGCTAATAAAAAAGGCGGTATGGCATAACCAATAATAATTAGGGTACTTGACCAAAAATCAAATGCCGAACCATCTTTTACTGCTTTGCGAATACCTAACGGAATTGAAATCAGATAAACAATTAACGTACTCCATAATCCCAATGAAATTGAAACAGGTAAACTTTTGGCAATCAAGCCTAATACCGATTCACTTTTAAAAAAACTGTTACCAAAATCAAATAATATGTATTTGTTTAGCGTTTCGATATAACGTTCAAATATTGGTTTATCAAAGCCGTATTGTTTTTCAATCATCGCGATAACTTGTGGATCAAGCCCGCGCGCTCCACGATAGTTTGACTCATTTTTATACTGCTGTACTGATGTAGATGAACCACTGCTCCCCGGCAATAGCCCTTGCCCTGCTTGCGGTCCATTTTCAATCATAGCAAGCGCCTGATCGACCGGTCCACCTGGTGCAACTTGCACAATAAAAAAGTTGATTGTTAAAATTACAAATAATGTTGGAATAATCAGTAACAATCGACGAATAAAGTAATTTAGCATATTAATGTTCCCGATTTTTAGGCAGGCTAGCTGCTTTGTCTGCATCATACCACCAGCTATCAACCCCGATTGCGTAAGTCGGTTGTATAGCTGGTTGCCCAAATTTGTTCCAGTATGCATAATACGTTTTACTGTTATACCACATTGGAATCATTGGATATTCTTGCGTTAAAATACGATCAAGTGCTCGCCCAAGTGGCACTAGCTCTTCTTGATTATCCACATTTTTGGTAATTTCAGCAATTATGCCATCAATAGCCTTGTTATGTAATCCTGAAGCATTCCATGATGAGTTAAGATACTCACTTCCCCACAGTACCAGCAAATTTGAACTTGGGTAATTTACGGCATAATAATCACGTGCCACCATATCATAATCACGTTCACGAACGCGGCGTAATTGTTGTGCCGAATCTAGCAAGGTAATTTTCATGGTGATCCCCAAACGTGCCAAATTTTGTTGAAAGGGAATGGCATATTTAATATCACTACCAAGATAACTGATTAGTTCAAATTCAAATGGTTGCTGTGTTTTAGTGTTAATGAGTTTGCCGTCTTTGAGCGCCCATCCGGCTTGTTTTAATAATTCTGTCGCCTTTAATAAATTATCACGATTAAAACCCTGACCATCACTTTTTGGTACATAATAGGCATTGCCAAAAGCACGCTCAGGAATAATCTCTTTGTAAGCATTAAGCCACTTTAGCTCTTGCTCACTAGGCATACCTGTTGCTGCATATATCGTATTTTCAAAAAAGCTATAAGGTCTTTTGTAACTGTCATAATAAAAGGCATGATTTAACCATTCAAAATCAAATGCCAAGGTAATGGCTTCACGCACTTTGACATCTTTAAACAGATCGTTTTGTAAATTAAAGGCTAACCACTTAGTATCAGTTGCCGTTTGAACGGGTCTTTCTTGTTTAATAATATGGTTAGAATCAAAATATTTGCCTTGATATTGAGTAAACCAGTTTTTAGGCTGATCTTCTGCGCGCAGATCATATTCACCTGCTTTAAAGGCTTCTAGCGATACGTTATCATCCATATAGTAATCAATACGTTTTTCGTCAAAATTATCTAAGCCTTTATTAATGGGCAAATCGCGCGCCCAATAATTCGTATTACGTCGATAAACTACATACTGTCCTAATTTATATTCACTAATATAGTAAGGACCACTACCAACCGGTGGCGAGCTTAATGGTTCAGAAAGGTCATGATTTTGCCAAAAATGTTTAGGAATAACCCGCATACTACCAACAAATGAAAGGAGTTTTTCACGATCAGAATCAGGTATATCAACACGCACACGGTAATCATCTATTGCCTTAACCGTAATCCCTTTATTATAAACACGATACTGAGGTACCCCTTCGGTCATAAATTTATCAAAGGTAAATTCAACATCTTTAGCTGTAATTGGCTTATCATCTTGAAAACGCGCATTAGGGTTAATTGAAACTTCTGCCCAGCGGTAACTATCGGAATAAGTTATTGATGTCGCTATAAGTGGGTAAAAACTGGTAATATCGTCAGCAGTATTAGTAAAAAGGGTGTCATATAGCGATGCCGAGTTTCGCTCAGGAGCGCCACGGCTAGCAAAACGATTCAAATTATCAAAAGAACCAACTTCAGCCAGTTTGATTATGCCACCTTTCGGAGCATTGGGATTAACGTAATCAAGATGCTGAAAATGATCCGGATACTTGGGTTGACCTGAAAGTGAAAAGATAGTTTTGTGATAAATTTTCTCACGTTTTTCACTAGGAGCAACGATATCAATTTGTTTATCATCAGTCAATTGAGCTGGACTATTGGCATCAGCATCAATCTCTCTTTGGGGTAAAATTTGTTGTTCTTCATCGGCAAAAGCAGGTGCACAACAAATGACTATGCCACTTAGGCAACTCAAGATGAATAATGTTTTTATGGGTTGTTTCATTCGACTAATCATCCTAATTCCGTTCCTGCTTTTATTTAACAATAGCATGTTTATATTTCTTTTTATTTATTATTAACAAATCCAAATCATTTAAGACAATCATAATCGCCCTGTCAGGGCGTCTATTTTGCCAAACTTCAACTAAATGAGCAAAACCTAATTAATAAAGTTTATATAAAATGATAATATTAGCTAAAAACATAGCTTTATTTTTACATTAGAAATGCCTATATTAAACTAATTGTAAACAATAGGTCTCTTTACGTTTTTCAATATAAATAATTCATATTCTTTTAAATAAATATGCGTTGTATAAAGCATATTTTCCCAAAAGTCATAAAAGGATAAAATTTAATGATCGAATCGTTTTATCAATACTGGGGAAAATGTCGTCAAGGCTCTGATAATAATAACTACCATTTACTTCCATATCATAATTTAGACGTAGCCGCTTGTGGATATCAAATAGTTAAACACAACTATTTCAATTCAGCTGAACTATTTGTGCAAATCGGCTTTACTCCACAAGACAATGAAAAGGCAGCCCTCTGGTTTGCCTATTTTTTGACTTGGCATGATATAGGAAAATTCGCCAATGGGTTCCAACAGTTGTTTAAGCACAACAATCCTCAACTCGTTGCTGCTGATCCCGCAAAAAGATATATGTCCAGACATGATTCTCTTGGATTTTGGTTATGGGATACTTTTCTTATGGATAAAACCGAAATTCAGTTATCTAACTATAATAGGAAGATAAACCGTTTTTTGGATATATGGTTACTCATCATGACAGGGCATCATGGCAAGCCACCAGAATTGGGAGTAAATGGCAATTTGTCATTTAATCAACAAGATAAACAAGCAGCATTAGATTATATAAAAGCAATTAATGAGTTTTTTATTAGCGAACATAAATTAGCAGACTATTGCTCTTTCTTTTTTGATAAAGAATTGCAAAAAAAACTTAATCAAATAAGTTGGTTAATTGCTGGTTTAACCGTTATTAGTGATTGGTTAGGATCTAACGAATCATTTTTTCCCTTTTGTTCCCAAGTAATACCGCTTGCTGAATATTGGCATAAGCATGCTATTATTCAAGCAGAAAAAGCGATATCCACTTTACCCAAAATATCGCCCATCGCCCCTTTTATTGATATCAAAAATCTATTTCCATTTATTGAAAAGCCCACACCACTGCAACAGCAAGCATTATCATGCCAATTGTCTGATTCTGGTCCGGAATTATTTATTATGGAAGATGTTACAGGAGCAGGGAAAACCGAAGCATCAATGGTTTTAGCACATAGACTAATGACAGCTAAAAAAGCTCAAGGTATTTATATTGGCTTGCCAACCCAAGCAACCGCAAATGCCATTTATCAGCGTACAACGGGAATTTATGGTCAGTTATATCAAGACGATAGTCGCCCTTCGCTAGTATTAGCGCATGGTACTAGCTATATGAACCCTCATTTTAATCAATCAATTATCAGCAGCGAGGATAACAGCGAACAACTATATCCTAAAGGTGAACAGACCATTAGCACAGAGTGTCAGGAATGGTTTGTTGATACTCGGAAAAAAGCATTATTGGCTGAAGTTGGTGTCGGTACCTTGGATCAAGCATTAATGGCGGTTATGCCATTTAAACATCAATCATTACGATTATTAGGTCTAAGGCATAAGTTACTCATATTAGATGAAGTTCATGCTTATGATAGTTATATGGTTAAATTATTAGAATCGTTATTGCATTATCACGCCTTACAAGGTGGTAGTGCCATTATTCTTACCGCTACCTTACCCTATTTTTTACGTGAAAAGTTACTCAATGCATTTTATACAGGCTTAACAAATCACCCTCGAGATCTACATTTAAACCATAACTTACCTTTCCCTCTCATAACACAACTAAATCATAATGGTTTAATAGAACAAGCAATAGATACTCGGGATGAAGTCAAACGTCAAGTAAACATTGAATGGATAGATGATATTGATGCAGGTATAAACAAAATCCGCCACACGATAGCACAAGGTAAAATTATCTGCTGGATCAAAAACAGTATTGACGATGCAATTAGTTTGTATCAACAATTGCAATTAAAGTTAGAGATAGATAGCAATAATATATTACTTTTTCATAGTCGTTTTGCTTTTTGTGATCGCCTTGAAATTGAACAAAAAACACTAAAATGGGCAGGTAAAACATCTAACCATAATACTCGCCACGCAAAGGTGATTATTGCAACTCAAGTTATTGAACAATCGTTAGATCTTGATTTTGACGAGATGATTAGTGATATTGCCCCAATTGATTTATTGATACAACGTGCCGGCCGTTTAAGACGCCATGTACGAGATCAACAAGGTAATGTTAAACCTTTTGATGAAAAAACTCAGCCTTATGATGATCGTGGACAACCCATTTTAACTGTACTTGCGCCACATTGGCAGGACGATCCCCAAAAAGATTGGCTTGATAATCCAATCTTTCGCAATACCAGTTATGTCTACCCTAACCATGCTTATTTATGGTTTACCCAAAAAATATTACTGACTCAACGCGTTATCAAAATGCCTGAAGATGCCCGATTGTTAATTGAGTCAGTTTATGCACAAGATATTGAACCACCAACAGGATTACAGGAAGCCTTTTATTCTGCACAAGGGAAATCACTTGGCCAAGCTTCGATCGCAAATCAAAGTTTATTAAAGCTTAATGATGGGTATAATCGAATCTCTTGCAACGGATGGGAAAAGAGTGTCGAACTATCTACCCGACTATCAGAAGATAACGTCGATCTGTATTTAGCTTATAAGCTAGAAGATAAAATAATACCTTATTGCACCAATAGTGAATATGCGTGGGAGCAAAGTCGTGTTCCGCTAAGCATTTCAAAATGGGAAAAAATAAAAAAGGCTATCCCACAACTTGATCAACAAAGCTTAGAAAAGATTAGACTGCAAATACATAGACCTCAAGCCATTATTATCTTAATTGAACAAGGTAAAGACTCAATTTTTTACTCAAAAGAGATAGGATTTTATGCAAGTTAATTACGTATATATTTACTAATAATATGATTAAAAATCAAACTAAAAATTTGGTGGAATTTTACTTTTTTATTTTAATTATATAACCATTAGCGATAATTAGTCTGCTCCCTATATGTGTGGGAATAAACTGAGTTAGAAAACGGTATTTCCGTCGAAATGCCGCTGTTCCGTGAACACTAAAGATAATTAATTTTTGTAAAAAAGTTTCAGGTAACTATACGTTTCAGTATAAATATCTTAAAAATAGATAAGAAACAAAAAAATTGATTATCATTATTCAATTGAAAAGAAAGTTGGATGCACTTACCGCCTATACAAGGAATATTAAGTATTGTTAACTAAACTCAAAATATTACTTATTGCCGTTTTTGCTTGATGACTGTTTTTCCAACAAGTTGAACCTGTTAATAATGCACCTTTGTTAAGGATTTCATCTAAACTAGCATTACGCAATTTATCGAAAGAATCGAAGTTCATCTCTTCAAGTCTTTCAATAATTTTGGCACCCACGAATTTAAGCTCCATCAATTGCTGTCGTTCTGTTTCTGTAAAGGCCATATTATTCTCCTTACATTTTATTGAATATAATTTTAAACTGATGCATTTAGTTTTTTCCACTTTCTGATTTTTGCTCTAAACGATTTAAAAGGCGCCACAGAATTAATATGGATAAATCGAGCAACAGTCCAAGATTCAGGATAAGGTTTAGTCCAATTACGGCTATCTTTTATAAATAAAGTGTCTTCATTCAAAGATTGAATCCAATCATTCCAAATAGTGATTTGCTGATTAAATGCTTGAATTAATGCCTGTAATGAGAGGTATTGATATGTTTTATAAAATTGCTGATACAAATTACCCAATTGATTCCATTTGTATCCAGAGGCCGGTAATTCAGGTGTTTGACCAGCAAGCTCATCATCATCCCAAGATTTCACCAAATTAAGCCAACCGAGTTGATAAGCAATCATTTGTGCAGGAGTACGATCAACGCCCTCTACCAAAGAGTCTTTTTGTGATTCAGATAAAACTATAAACTCATCAATAAATAATTTAGCTGTCTTGTTTATTTCATCTAATAACTGCTGTTTATTTGCATAAGCCATTTTACCTCCTTCTTAATTTTATTAACGTATTATCCTTTATCAAAAAATAACAAAGATACTGTAAACTAAGCCTCAAAAAAAGCAAACAAACATCATGATTTTATTAAAGCTTTTAAGTGGTTATTTTAGATGTTTTATCTTGGCTTTCTGTTCTATTTTTTGAGACAACTATTTTTTAATAGTTGAATACAAATTAAAGGGACATTACTTGATTGATTATACTATCCATAACTACCATATAACTAAAAAATTATGGTTATAAATGTACCTTACTGATACTTAATGGGCAATAAAATAGACTTTAAGGCTTGTTATTACTGGGTTTGGTGTACTTTGTAGGGTTTAAAAGAATGTTACGCCAAAGGAAACAAAATCATATAGATAAACACACTGAAAATACTGAAAGATTAACTTTTAAAAATCGAATCGTATACCTAAAACAAAAAGTGCCCCTCAATATTAGGTATTTTAATCTTGCTAAATTGAAAGGTTAAAAAAATTGGTTTTAGAATTTTGACGGTGTAAAAATTTATCTAGGTGAGCGATATCCGTTAATTATGTTTTAGATTTTTTATACCTCCCGCCCATAAAAATAAAATTTTATAAAAAATTGTTCACTACTTGCTTGAAGCCTTATTCTAAAAGGGTTTGAGCGGTGTATACTTGAATGTTTACTATTCACAAGTGTACACTTTAGGTGTTCACCACAAGATAAATAATGGATTAATTTAGATCTAGCTATATATGTTTAGCTAAATATTCCACCATTTCTTTATTATTTAAAAAAGAATAAAATCTTTTTGCTAAGGCTTTTATTCTTGTATATCGTTTTTCTTCACTAAGTTGTTTTTCGGCACAATAACAATTAAGACCATCATACATATCAAAGTAATCATAATAGATAAAAAGCCAATAGTGCTTTATTCGATGAAAATATCTGTTTCCAAATTCTATATATTTAAATACAAAACTATGAAGAAGATCGCCAATATCTTCTAAACTATTACATACCATAATTTTTTGGCTAAAAAGCCTCATGAAAACTAAACAGCTATAATTAATGCTTGGTATAGAAATATTTTTTTCCGAAAGATATCTTTTTAAGTACGTCATAACCTCATCGCTATCTATTTTTTTATCAAGTCCCAAAGAAGCAATAATCAATAGTATTTCTGAATCATCACCTTGCATAACTTGTTTTTCAGCCCAATCAATTATTAGGGCACTAGAATAAAAATATTCTGATGGTGAACCATAATATTGATTAAATCTATAAAGCGATAAAATTTCATCGAGAGATAAATTACTCAATTTTAAAACCTTTTATTTATAAGAAAATACCCATTTAATGTATCTTATCTTACATAAGCGAACAACAAAAAACCACCCCAATTAGGCGGTTCATAGGTTAACAAATATTAACAACTAGCTAGCTTCTTCAGCTTCGGGTAACCAGTCTTGACTAGTATTGATATTAAGCTCTACGTTGGTCCTCATCCCTTTATTGGCTCTTTTACGCATGTAGTCTTTACCGTTTTCTTTCATTGCATAATTAAGCGATATTCCAAATTGCGTTAGTGATAGCGGATTGTTTAAACCTGTATTGCGGATGTATTCAATATAAGCATGATATAAATATTTTCGGGGGTTAAAGGGCATTATTCACATATTGCCAATAAACATACCATTGGGATAATCAAGCGCATCAAGATAACTACAAAAATCTACTAAGTGGTCAGATTCGCATTTAATCGCCGTCGCTTCATCTCGTTGTTTTCGCGCTTGCTATAGTAAAACCTCAGGATAACTACCAAAGCTAATTAATGCGCCCTTTTTGGTATACGGACGCGTATACTTAAAACGTCAGATTTTAGAATTATTCGATTTAACTAAGAGATACATACCACCGCCATCAAATAAAGAGTAATCTTTATCTCTTGGTTTGGCGGCTTTTATTTGGGTGTCTGTTAATGGATGTGTTTTCCTTGCCATAATTATTTTAGGTATACGATATATAGGTATATTGCGTCTGTATACCTAAGCATATACCTAAAAATTATGGTTGTAAATGTACCTTACTGATACTTAATGGGCAATAAAATAGACTTTAAGGCTTGTTATTACTGGGTTTAGTGTGCTTTGTTGAGTTTAAAAGAATGTTACTGATTATTGAATTGGTGGAGCCAAGGGGGATCGAACCCCTGACCTCAACGCTGCCAGCGTTGCGCTCTCCCAGCTGAGCTATGGCCCCAAATAGAAAAGGATAAAACTGTGGCTAATAATATGCAACTAAATAATAAGTGTCAATCGATTTGATATTATTTGTTTGAAAAACAGCCAAATAAAACTCTGCCCATTGATGGCAGAGTTTACATAATTAACGCAATATTGAAGGTTGATCTGCACCTTCTGCTTCAATTTTAGGTGGCATAAAGTGTTCACGTTTTACGCCCAATTTAAGTGACATATACGCAGCCACATAAATTGATGAGATTGTACCAAGCACAATACCAACGCCTAATGTTTCAGAGAAGCCTTTTAACATTGAACCACCAAAGATATACAGAATAACGACCACTGCAAGAGTTGTACCTGATGTCATTAAAGTACGATGCAATGTCTGTGTTAACGAGATATTAATAACATCGTAAGGTTCTGCTCGGCGAATCTTTCTAAAATTCTCGCGAATTCGGTCGAAAACAACTATGGTATCGTTAAGAGAATAACCAATAATCGATAACATCGCAGCAATGATTGTTAAATCAAGTTCTCGTTCAAATAGCGATAAATAACCTGCGGTGATGATAACATCATGCGCTAAAGCCACAACTGCACCTGTACCGAATCGCCACTCAAAACGAAAGGCAATATAGATTAAAATACACACTAATGCGGCACAGATTGCCAAAACACCATCTTGCGCAAGTTCAGAACCAACAGTTGGACCAACAAATTCAATCCGTTTAATTTGAGCTTCTGCATCAATATCTTTATGGATTAAATTAGAAATTTTTGTGCCTAGTGCATTATCAATAGCGGATGAGGCACTATCATCTTCTTGCTTGGCCGAAGGTAATCTAATGATGATATCTTTACTACTGCCGTAATATTGTACTATCGGTTCGTGATAGCCAGCACTGCGTAAGCTGTTACGAAGGTCATCAAGGTTAACGGCTTTTGTTACGGTGAGCTCGACAGTTGTACCGCCAGTGAAATCTTGTCCTAGATTAAATCCTTTAACAAAAACAACCACAAACGATGCGACAACTAATAACATTGAAATAACAAAAGCAATAAAGCCAAATTTTAAAAAGTCGAGGACTCTGCGACCATGATTTAATTCTCTAACATCATGATTTTGTTGTTTAGTAATACTCACAATAAACCTCTAAATTGATAACTTATTAACGCGACGACCGCCATAAATAAGATTGGCTAATGCACGAGTACCGACAATCGATGTAAACATCGATGTTACAATACCGATGCCTAATGTAATGGCAAAACCTTTAATTGATCCTGTACCAACTGCATAAAGAATAACAGCAGTAATTAAAGTAGTCAGGTTGGCATCAAAAATACTGCTCCAAGCGCCTGCGTACCCTTCGTTAATTGCATGCTGAACGCCACGTCCATTACTAAGCTCTTCTTTTATTCGTTCGTTAATCAGTACATTGGCATCAACAGCCATACCCACAGTTAACACAATACCTGCGATACCAGGCATGCTTAGCGTTGCCCCAGGAAGTAAAGACATTGCACCAACAATTAAAATTAAGTTTGCAACTAATGCAAGGCTAGCAAACACGCCAAACAGACGATACATCACTAGCATAAAGATAACAGAAATCGCTAACCCCCATGCGCAAGATTCTAGACCTTGGGTGATATTTTCTTGCCCCATTGATGGTCCTACTGTTCGCTCCTCAATAATTTGAATAGGTGCAATTAATGCCCCTGCTCGTAATAATAGTGATAAATTTTTAGCTTCATCAATATTACCAATACCGGTTACTTGAAAACGATCACTAAAAACACCCTGAATAGTCGCTACGTTAATAATACGTTCTTGCTTTTCAAGTATTGGTTTGTCGTTTTCATCACGCTTACCGGTGTCTTTGTATTCAACAAATAAAGTTGCCATCGCTTTATGAAGATTTTTTTGGGTAAAATCAAACATCCTTTTACCGCCTGAACCATCAAGTGTAATAGCTACTTCGGGTTGGCCATATTGATTAACCCGATATGAAGAATCGGTAATATGATCCCCTGTTAATACAATACGTTTATACAGTAGTACAGGACGACCACTTTCCATATACTTAATTTCGGAACCATAAGGAATGCGCATATCACCATTTAGAATAGCAGGCAAATTAGGTGTACTCTCTTCGTTAACTTGTCTAAATTCTAATGTTGCCGTTGCTCCCAAAATACGCTTGGCTAATGCGGTGTCTTGTATGCCGGGTAATTCAACAACAATGCGATCTGCCCCTTGACGTTGAACAATTGGTTCAGCAACACCGAGTTGGTTAACACGATTACGTAGAATGGTAGTGTTTTGTTGTACAGCATCATTTTTCGCTTGTTGTAAACGTTGTTCACTGACATTGATGACAACACTGTTGTCGCGTTGAGAGATCACTTTGTAATCTTGTATTCCATTGATCTTGGTAATGGCTTTATTGCGATCTTCAGTATTATCAAATTGCATTACAATTTGCTGATTACTATCTTTGCTTATCGTTTTATAATTTAACTTGCTATTAGTAAATTCAGCTTTGATGTTTTCGATAGACTGTTCAGTGAGTTTACTTAGTGCTGTGGTCATATCGACTTCCATTAAGAAGTGAACGCCACCACGCAAATCAAGACCCAGTTTCATCGGTTCTGCACCTAACACAGTAAGCCATGCAGGCGTTGCTGGCGCTAAATTTAATGCAACAGTATACTCTTCACCCAATGCTTCAGATATAAGTTCTTTCGCTTTAAGCTGGGTATCGTTATCGCCAACACGAATTAAAATGGACTTATTTTCATAAACCAATGATTTCGGTTCGATATGATTATCGGCCAAAAGTTTTTTGACCTTATCTTGCATAGCAACATCAATTTCAGCAGTCTTTGAACCTGAAATTTGTATAGCGGGATCTTCACCATAAATATTTGGAAGTGCATAAAGAAGGCCGAGGCAAATAACAACGACCAACATAATGTACTTCCACAAAGGATAGCGGTTTAACACGACATATTCTCTTGTGGGATTAGGTAATTAATACAATGAACGATAATAGATAACAGCCTATTATAGTGATTTCATTGTTCCTTTTGGTAAAACTGATGTAATAAAGTCACGCTTGATCACAACTTCAGTCGTATCGTTTAATTCTAGCGCGATGTAACCATTTTCGTTAACTTTTACTACACGACCTATAAGCCCGCCATTGGTTAACACTTCATCACCTTTTGAAATTGATGCCATTAAATCACGATGTGCTTTAGCACGTTTTTGCTGTGGGCGCATAATCATAAAATAGAAAAATAAACCAAACACAACTAACATAATTGGCATAAAATAGTCGCCACCTGGTTGGCTACCATCGGCTGCATAGGCATTAGAGATTAAAAAATCCATACTGGTCCTCTTGTTTCAAACTAAATTTTTAAAGGTCGGAATTATAACACAATAAATAAATCTGTTATTAACTATTTCTTGTCAAAAAGTTTCAGGAAAGTATGCGTTTTAGTATAAAAAGTGTTTTAAGCTACTTTGGTTAATATAACTCCGCCAATCAAGCGATGATGGCGGATAAACGTTAATTACGTAGTTAAATATTGCGCCATGCTAACTAAGTTAAATAACCATTTAGGGTAAATGCCACAAAGCAGTGTCAATAAGGCACATAATACGATGATTAACTCGCTTATTCTAATATCCTGCCATTTTAATTTAATCGAAGCTCCACTTAACATTTGTCCATCACGACAAGGTGGCCTAATATAAAGATTGATAATTAAACGAGCATAAAAGTAAAGCCCCAATGCACTACCAATAACTACAGCGGCAACTAACCACCATAATTCCGCAGTTACGCCTAATAACACCAGTAAAAATCGCCCAACGAAACCCGCAGTTAGTGGTGTCCCTGCTAAAGATAAAAACCCAATGCCCATTGCTAATGCAAGAATTGGTCTGCGCCAAAATAGTCCTGAAAGATCAATTTCGTTTTCATGATCTTGCAGTTCGTTAGAATGCGAATCTAAACTGATCGCACCTAATATACAGATATTAGCTAAAATATACCCAATTAAGTAAACGCCAATGGTTTCTAATGCAAGTACTTGATATTGGACAGCAATTAAAGCCGTAAATAAATAGCCGAAATGCGCTATTGATGAATAGGCAAGTAATCGCTTTAAGCTACTTTGCTTTAACGCCAATAAATTACCCCACAAAATAGAACAAAAAGCCATAATCACTAAAATAATACGAATAGTTTCATTATTAACGATCGGTGCCAATAGGAATAGCCTTGCGATGGCACAGAAAATCGCAACTTTTCCAACTGTTGATAATAATAAGGCGACAATCGTTGGCGCGCCTTGATAAACATCCGGCAACCAAAGTTGAAATGGTACTAGTGATAATTTAAAACCAATACCAACCAACATTAAGCAAACACCCATCAGTAATAATGTGCTTAGGTAAGGCATCGTTGAGAGTTGATAACTTAAACCACTAAAAGTGAGCTCTCCAGTAGTTGCATAATAAAAGGCAATGCCCATCAATAGAAATACACTGGCAACAGCAGATAAAATCATGTATTTAACTGCGGCTTCTAATGAATGAGTTTGTGTATATTGATAACCAATTAGTCCTACAAATGGAATAGATAATAGTTCAATCCCAATAAAAAGGGCGATTAAATGGCTAGCGTATACTAGTGTTACACCACCTAATGCCATAAAGAGCAAAATCAAATAAAATAATCCGTGCTGAATCTGCTCTTGTTTAAACCAGCGATAAGCAAAACATGCAACTGCAATGGATATCATTAAAATCAAACTGGTATAAAGTAAGCCATAGCCATCACAGGTAAAAAGTGCGGTAATATGGCGCGCTTTCCATTCATCCTTTGGACTACCATCAATCTTTGAATTATCATCAATATTAGTATGAGTATCGATATCTGTCGCTGTATTATCAATCTTACTGTTGTCGATATTACTATCAATACTTGTATCTTCACTTCCACTTGATGAGCCTATAGCGTCATTAGGTACAGTATCAATTGCGATTGTTTCTTCACTTGCTGTATTTAGTTCTTTAGTTGGCTCAGAAACTGATACCGATATTTGCATATTGTCACTGCTGATATCAGTAATAGTCTGAGTACTAAGTGAAATTTTATAGCCAACCACTGCAGAACAGATCAACGCACAAACTAATCCACATACCGTTAAAATAGTGCAACCTCTGGTGCTTATTTTAAAAACAAATAGTGAAAATAACAAAACAATGATCGAAAAGCTTAATACAAAAATTGGCGATAAAGCTATCATAGATTATTACTCTCCCACTCGCTCTGTGGCTATGTATTGTTGTGTTTGATTCACGACAGAATAAGACATATCTAAAACCACTTGAGGATACAAACCAATAAAAATAAGGACAATTAAGATGCTCGATAATAATAGAAGATCTTTCTTGCTGAGTAGATGTTTTGTGGCAACACCTTTATCAATAACGCCATAAAAAATTGGCTGCATACGTACAATAAATGATATCGACAGTAATAATAAACCAATGACTAACAAAATTGTATAAAATGAAAAAGTGTTATAACTACCAAGTAACATCATATAATTACCAACAAAATTAGCAGTACCTGGAATACCTAATACCGCTAATATAAAATACAGGGTAAACGAAGATAGATAAGGCACCCGCTCTTTAAGCCCAACAAATTGGCTTATATTTCGTGTGGAATAACATTCAACTAGCAATCCACTAATGATAAACATACCAACTATTGCTAAATTGATGGCTATCATTTGAATAACCACGCCTTGATAAGCAATAACAGAACCACTATAAATAATTGCCGTCACAAATCCCATTAATGCGATATGAATATAAGCAATGAGTTTTTTTATATCTGTTTGATTAAATGCAACTAGCGCAGCATAAATAATTGTAAGCAAAGCAAGAACCAACATAATTGGCATAATCATGATGGAAGCATTAGGAAATAGTGGTATAACAAAACGCAATAAACCAAATGCAGCTGTATTGAGTAATAAACCACTGATCATCATTGAGCCTGTTGTTGAAGATTCGATATTGGCTTCAATAAACCAGCTATGAAAAGGAACAAAAGGAATACGCACAATGAAAGCGGCTAAAAATCCTAGCATGAGTAAAAATTCGGTATCACTTGAAATTGGCGTTTTTGTTAATACCTGATAATCAAACGTCCAATGCCCTGTTAAGTTCCAGTTAGTTAAGGCTAATGACACAATTGAGATTAACATAAGTAAACTACTCAATTGGGTATAAATCAAAAATTTGCTGGCACCGTTAAAACGTAATTGTGAGCTTGAATCTCGTCGTCCCCATAGTGAAATTAAAAAATAGATAGGTATTGCGACCGCTTCCCAAAAGAAGAACATTAAAAATAAGTCAGTGATAACAAATAACATCATAATGGCTGATGTCATAAATAATAGACATAAGTAAAATAGACCAAGATTGTTTAGGCTTTCTTTACTAGAATAAACAATTGTCAATAACACAATAAATAGTGTTGAGGTGATAACAACCATCGATAGACCATCTAAAACAAGATGAAAATGAATACCTAACAAAGGGATCCAGTCTAGGTTCACTTCCTGTACCCAATTTGTCCCTTGATTCAACACATTTATGGCATCTATCCAAAATACTATCGCCATCAATAATGTCATGCAAATTGTGATAAACGCTACAATTATTGGTAGTTTTGACCAGCGCATTTGTACATCGACGGAAACAACGCCCCTTTGTAAACATACATGGCATAACCAACCAATAAATCCGCCTATTACAGGTAAAAAAACAAGCCATAATAACATGAATGATTACACCTTTATTAAATAAAAATCAGTAACATTAATATGATAATGCTACCTATAACCATCGAGACCATATACCACCGAATTTGCCCATTTTCGAGATCAACGATGAACGAGTTTACTTTTTTGATTCCTCTCATTATCCAATCATCCCATAATGCTAAAGGGTCTTTTTTTAACAAATGGGTCAAATAGACATAAGGTTTAACAAATAGTGTGTTCAACAAATAATCATAATGCCAATCACTATTACATAAGCGTAAAAAGTATTTTACCATTGGCGTATTTATAATCTCGTGTACTTCACTATTTGGGCGTACATATAAAATATAGGCAATAAGAAAACTTAATCCTGTCACCGCCGCCAACAGTAGCTGAAAGGGTAACTGCCCATTGGTATCTAACTCAGCGATTGGAATGATGCCGCGAATTGGTAATGGAAAATAGATAAACAATGCTGTGCTAAATATCGATAATATAAAAATTGGGCAAAAACTTATCCATTTAGTTTCTGTAAAATCATGCTTTTTGGATTTGTGATAAAATACCATGGAAATTAAACGCCAAATACCTAAGCTGGAAAGTAAAATACCGAGTAAACCAATGGTTCCAGATATCAATTTATCTTGAGCCATTAAGCCCAATATAATATCCCCCTTGATATAAAATGATGACGAAATCCAAGGCATAGCACTCAGTGACAGCATAATTAACAAAAAGACCGCGTATAACATTGGAAACGATTTAATTAAACCACCAATTTTGCTTATATCACGTTCGCCCTGACATTTTTTGATTAAAATTGATGAAGCTAAAATCAGCAATGTGCTTGTTATGGAATAATTAATTAAGCAATTAAGAGACAAGCTCCAACTCTTGGTTGAAAAAGCATAAAATAGATAGCTGATTTGCGCTAAATTGATATAGGTGATAATTCGTTTAATATCATACTGCACTAAGGCGATCGTACTAGCAAACAATATGGTTAATGATGACATTATCGATATAATAGCAAGGACATCGCTCGACATCATAAACAAATTACTAAGTCTTAAAACTAAATATACTCCAGCTAAAATCACTGTTGAAGATTGTAACAAAGCTACCGCAGGCATTGGTGCTAATGTTGTTTCGGCAAACCATGAATGCATAGGAAATAGTGCAGACTTACTCATTGCACCAAGAAACAACATTAAAGTTATCCAAAATATGATGTCTGAGTCAACGGCCAAGTTATCATGTGCTTGCGCCAATACATCATGAATATTTAATGTTTCTAATGTTTGATACAATAAAAATATGCCAATAATTAGAAAGATATCAGTTAAATGCATAATGATAAAGGCTTTTGCAGCAGCATAACCATTTCGAGCCTGTTTATAGTAGATACCGATAAGTAAGTAAGTACTTAGACTCACGCCTTCCCAGCCAATTAACATAACAAATAGATTATCAACTAATATGATGGTTAATATACTGGCAATTAATAAATTACTATAAGCATAAAAAGTATAAATATCCTTTCTTGACGTTAAATAGCAAGCCGCAAAAAAGTAAATCAAAAAACCAAAGAATGATATTAAAACTAAAAATGTTAGTGATAAACCATCCAATATTAAAGCAATCGGCACCGAAAATTCACCCACAGAAAACCATTTCCACAATGGTCTAGAATAAACTAAGGCCATGTCAGGTACCGTGTTTGAACTAAAATCAATATAAGAAAATAGAGTAATTAATACAATGATCAGCATCGTAGTAATGCCTATAATCATCACATTAATTGTTCGAATATGTCTCCCTAGCAAAACCAATATTAAAAAAGAGAGCAAGGGAACAATAATAGTTAAATAAAGTAAATTCATCCTTTCATTTCACTCAATGAGTCAATATTAAAGATTTTTCGACGGTAGAATAGTTTCATCATTAATGCAAGACCAACGCAAACCTCTGCTAAGGTTGTTATTACTGCTAATATTGCCAGTACTTGTCCATCGGATTGTTGCCAATAGCTACTTGCCGCAAATAATGCAACTATCGCCCCATTGTTCATAATAATCAGACTAAGTAATAAAAAATAGAGATGACGCCGAATCATTATTCCTAGTAGTCCAATCACAAATAAAATAGAAGCCAAAATAAGGCTGTGCATAAGTGGAATCATATTATTTCTCCGACATAAGCCGATGCATAAAATGGTAAGCAATCACTGCTGCACCCAATAATAAAAATATCGCTAGTTCAGCCATTAAAATGTAAGCATATACAGACATTTCATGCATTAATTCATGAGACTCTTTCAGTTCTGAATAGTTAGCATTTACTACGCCATAAATAAGAGCCACAAGTAAAATAAAAGCTAAAATTAGTGGCCCTAACCAAATTTTAGGGCTGATACCCCGTTTATTGTTTTCTACATTATCAACGCTAATTTTCAGAACGGATGCGACAAGTAAAAAAAGTGTCACCGAGCCACCAATAAATAATAGGATGTATAAAAAAGTAGAAAAATACGTTGCAAGCAGAATAAATATCAAGGCCGATGCAAAAAGTGAAATACCAAGGTATAAGATTGCTTTATCAATCCGTAAACTACTAATCACTTTTACACTGGCAAAAACAGCAATAATCGACGCAATATAAAAAACAGCGATCATTAAATAATCCAATATGTATTGATAATGCTTTAGTATATACCCAAATGATATTAAGATACAGTTTACAAACACAGTGTTCATCGAAAATTAAACTCGTTAAGCTGTATTGTCTTGAACATTTCACGATTAAGAGAATATTATTATTTCTTGATTTTTTCATATTAAATATAATTAAAACAACTAAAAAAAATAAAAACCATAAAATTTTATTATTTAAATTCAAAGCAACATTGTTATAAAGTATATAACTTACGCACATTAACCAATAATTATACCTATCCCATTAATTTATCATTTGGGTCATGCAGCTTAAAGATGCTTAGGCATAATAAAATCGAAGACGAGAAAATCATGAATCATAAATATTCCTCAATGCGAAGTAATGTCAATATGTTAGGCACTTTACTGGGCAATGCGATAAAACGCGCCACTGGCAATGAAACCTTTGATTTAGTTGAAAAAATAAGAAAGCTATCAAAATCGGCTCAACAAGGAAACACCCAAGCACATAATGAGCTACTCAAACTAATTGAAAACCTTAATGATGATGATTTATTACATGTTGCACGCGCATTTAATCAGTTTTTAAATTTAGTCAATACGGCTGCTGAATATTATGGTATTTCTCCCCATGGAGAAGCATCTAGTAGCCCGAAAAAAATGACTGAATTATTTAGTACACTTAAAAATCTTAATTTTTCAACTCAAACTATTACAGAAGCGATTAATGAGTTATCGATTGAATTGGTGCTAACTGCACACCCGACCGAAATTAATCGCCGAACCATGATAAATACTTATACGGCTATTAATAACTGTTTATCTCAACTGGATCATGATGATTTAGCCGACTATGAAATAGAACGAATTATGCGCCGCTTAAAACAGTTAGTTTGTCAGGCATGGTATACCGATGAAATCCGCAAAAAACGCCCTACCCCCATTGATGAAGCAAAATGGGGTTTTTCGGTCATTGAAGATAGCTTATGGGAAGGTGTACCGCTATTTTTGCGTGAGCTTAATGACCAGTTAGTAGATGCTTTTGATGAGCAATTACCAGTTGATCATGTGCCTATTAAATTCACCTCATGGATGGGCGGAGATCGTGATGGTAATCCAAATGTGACAGCAAAAGTGACCGAAAAGGTCATGCTACAAGCTAGATTAAAAGCCATTGAGTTATTTTTAGCCGATATTCAAATACTTGTTCGTGAACTTTCAATGACGGAATGTAGTGATTCAGTTATTGATCTGTTAGATGAAAAAAACAAAACCGTTTCCGAGCCCTATCGAGCTGTAATGAAACAGTTACGAACACGTTTAATTAACACTCATAATTATATTGAAGCTTTGCTGAATAATGAACGAGTATTACCACCTAGTGATATTTTAATTAAAAATGAACAATTATGGATACCGCTTTATACCTGTTATGAGTCATTAATTGATAATGGCATGTCAACCATAGCCCATGGTCCATTACTTGATACTTTACGACGCATAAAAAGTTTTGGTTTACAATTAGTCAGATTAGATATTCGCCAAGACAGCTCTGTACACACCGAGGCGCTTGACGCATTAACTACAGAACTTAATTTAGGTAGCTATGCAAAATGGTCAGAGGAAGAAAAACAAGCATTTTTATTAACAGAGTTACAATCTAATCGACCATTATTACCTTATAACTGGCAACCAGATCAAATGGTCCAAGAAGTATTAGATACTTGTCGTGTAATAAAAAAAGCTGGCGAAGAATCGATTGCCTCTTACGTAATATCAATGGCTAAAGCCCCTTCTGATATATTAGCCGTTTACTTATTATTGAAAATTGTTGATTGCCAAAAATATATTCCAGTTGCACCGTTATTTGAAACATTAGAAGACTTAAATAACGCAAAATCGGTGATGCAAAAACTGTTGGATATTCCTTGGTATCGCAATAAAATTCAAGGTAAGCAGATGGTGATGATAGGCTACTCTGACTCGGCTAAGGATGCAGGGACACTCGCAGCATCTTGGGCACAATATCGATCTCAAGAAGAATTAGTTAACTTATTTAAAAAATATAATACTAATTTAGTGCTATTCCACGGGCGAGGAGGTTCAATAGGTCGAGGTGGAGCGCCAGCGCATGCCGCACTACTTTCGCAACCTCCAGGATCATTAAAAGGCGGGCTTAGGGTGACAGAACAAGGCGAAATGATTCGTTTCAAACTTGGTTTGCCAGAAGTGGCACTCAGCAGTTTAATGCTGTATACATCAGCAATTTTACAAGCCAACTTATTGCCACCGCCAGCACCCAAACAAGCATGGCGCGATATAATGGATAAAATGTCAGAACTTTCATGCAATTGCTATCGTAGTTATGTACGAGTACGTGCTGAATTTGTTGATTATTTTAGAGCAGTAACACCAGAAGCTGAATTAGGTAGATTACCACTTGGTTCCAGACCACAAAAACGCCGTACGGGCGGTGGTATTGAAAGTTTACGTGCTATCCCATGGATTTTTGCTTGGACACAAAACCGTTTAATGGTACCGTCTTGGCTTGGTGCTGGTAGTGCACTTAGAGCAGCAATTGCAGATGGTAAACAAAATCTTCTTAAAGAAATGTATCACAATTGGCCTTTTTTTAATTCCCGATTAGGTATGCTTGAAATGGTCTATGCCAAAGCGGCACCAAACATCCACGAATATTATGAACAACGTTTAGTTGATCCTGCTTTATGGCCATTAGGCGAAGAGTTAAGAAGTTTGTTAGCCCAAGATATCAATACCGTGCTAACCATTACTGACGATATTAGCTTAATGGCTGATTTACCGTGGATAGCACAGTCGGTGGCTTTACGTAATACTTATATTGAACCATTAAATTTATTGCAGGCTGAGTTATTAAGTCGTTCACGAAAATACAACGATAACGAGAATATCATAGTAGAACAAGGATTAATGATTACTATTTCTGGAATTGCAGCTGGTATGCGAAACTCAGGATAAAAAAGATCAATGCTTTTTCTGTTGTTAACAAAGAACTCGCTTTTCAACGAGTTCTTTGATCTGCTTGATGTATAAAATAGCCAAAGCTATTGCCCAATGCCGAAAAAACTCAAATGTTCTAAATCTAACCATATCAAATATAAATGCCTTCGGTCAAACAAGCAACGGTCTTATTTAAGATACAAAACGGTCAAAAAACATTGATTTTATTGAAGTTTTTATTTTTGTTTTTTAATAAAAATCATTTACTTATGTAATATGAGGCAAAAAAACAATTTCTGATAATAGGTGATATATCAAGAGGGAAACCAAAAAGCACCGATATTTTTGCCACCAGACAGGTATAAATTGATAAAACAACTATCCAAAAATATCGCCATTATGACTAATCAAACACAGTGTATTATTATCAATAATAAACAAAAATGTATGTTAGACGATAGCATATTTATAAACCTTTTTGATAGCATCTCAATAAACAATAAACCCCGAATGATATCGAGGTTTGTCATCAATCTGCAAAAGCACAATGCTTTTTTATTTTTTAGGTAATAACTGTTCTAAATAAGCTTTAGCGTCTTGATCCCCTTGCTCGCTAGCTTTAGTAAACCAATAGATAGCACGCTCTTGATCTTTATCAACACTTTCACCTTCTAGATATTTAACGCCCAAATTATATTGAGCATCAACGCTACCTTGCTCTGCAGCTTTTAGATACCATTCAACGGCTTTTTTCTCGTCTTTAGCAACACCACCGCCTACATCATACATCACGCCAATATTATATTGAGCATCAGCATTGCCGGCTTGTGCAGCTTTAGTAAACCAATAGGCTGCTTGCGTATTATCGGGTTTCGTTCCCGTTCCTGTTGCATACATAATGGCTAAATTATACATAGCTAGCACATGCCCTCGTTCTGCCGCTTGTGTATAAAAATAGCTAGCCGCCATATAATCTTGAGTCAAACCATCGCCATTTTCTGACATTAGTCCTAAATAATATTGTGCTTCTGGAATATTATCTTTTGCAGCTTTGCTAAACCAGTCCGCTGCAGTCATGCGATCTTCGGGTACGCCATCACCAAAAAAATAGATCATACCCAGATTTAAATAAGCATCATAAATACCTTCATTACCTGCTTGTGTAAAATAGTCAATTGCCGTTAATGTGTTTTTTTCTACGCCCTCACCTTCTTGATACATTAAAGCTAAATTATATTTAGCCAATGCATAATTTTGATCAGATGCTAATTTAAAATATTTAACTGCTTCGTTTAAATCACGATTGGTTCCCAATCCGCTTTGATACATAAACGCTAAATTATTTTGTGCTTTGGCAAGTCCTTGCTCTGCTGCTTTTTTATACCAAAAAAAAGCACGAACATCACTAGCTTCAACACCCAATCCTTGTTTATAAATACCACCTAATGAGTACTGAGCTTCTGCATTTCCTTTTTCTGCAGACAAGCGTAAAGACGGGAGCAGTGACTCTGACTCCTTAAGCTTTAATTGCGTATCGTCAGATTGGGTCCTATAATTTGTAGCCATTGCACCATAAGAAATAGATAATAATAGTACTAATAAAATTCGATTTTTTTTCATATTTTTTAATTATAGTGACATTAATAATAATTATACATAAATGTAGCCAAAGGGAATAGCGTTTGTTTAATACCTACTCAGTGTGAAATTATATTTTTTATATCAAGCTGTATCACTTTATTTTCCCTTTAATAAACAATATATTAAACTATAAACCAAGTTCATCCCAAATTTCATCAATCCGAGCAACAACTTTAGGATCTTTCTTGATAACTTTTCCCCATTCACGATTGGTTTCACCCGGCCATTTATTGGTCGCATCCAACCCCATTTTAGAGCCCAATCCAGAAACCGGTGAGGCAAAATCTAAATAGTCGATAGGTGTATTATCAATAAAAGTGGTATCACGTTGCGGATCCATGCGTGTTGAAATAGCCCACATAACATCTTTCCAGTCACGGGCATTAATATCATCATCACAGACAATCACAAATTTTGTATACATAAATTGCCTTAGATAAGACCAAACCCCCATCATGACGCGTTTAGCATGACCTGGATATTGTTTTTTAATTGTCACAATCGCAATACGATATGAACATCCTTCGGGAGGTAAATAAAAATCGACAATTTCAGGAAATTGTTTTTGTAAAATCGGTATAAAGACCTCATTCAACGCAAGTCCCATTACCGCGGGTTCATCTGGCGGCCTACCAGTATAGGTTGAATGATAAATCGCATCTTTACGACGAGTTAAATGTGTCACAGTAAATACGGCAAATTGCTCAACTTCATTATAATAACCGGTGTGATCGCCATATGGGCCTTCTGATGCTAATTCATTAGGATCGATATAACCTTCAAGCACAATTTCTGCACTAGCTGGAACGTCTAAATCGTTTGATAACGATTTCACCACTTCGGTTCGACTACCACGTAATAATCCAGAAAAAGCATATTCGGATAAAGTGTCGGGCACGGGTGTCACTGCGCCTAAAATGGTTGCAGAATCGGCGCCAATCACAATGCTAACAGGGAATTTTTGGTTAGGATTTTCTTGTTGCCACTCGGCAAAATCAAGCGCCCCACCACGATGTGAAAGCCAGCGCATAATTAATTTATTTTTACCTAAAAGCTGCAAGCGATAAATACCCAAATTTTGCCGATCTTTATAAGGACCTTTAGTAATAGTCAGTCCCCAAGATAACAGCGGTGCCACATCATCGGGCCAGCAATGCATAATAGGTAAACGCGTCAAATCCACTTCATCATCCTTAAAAATCACCTCTTGGCAGGGGGCTGATGAACGATGTTTGACAGGCATATTAAACACTTGTTTATATTTAGGTAATACATTAAAAAATTGCCGTATGCCTTTGGGTGGTTCGGGTTCACGCAAAAATGCCAATAACTCACCGATTTCACGCAAAGCTGAAGTATCTTCACGCCCCATACCCATCGCAACACGTTTGGCGGTACCAAACAGATTACATAAAACAGGCATATCATAACCAATCGGGTTTTCAAATAATAAGGCAGGACCTTCGCTGCGTAATACGCGATCAGCAATTTCGGTCATTTCAAGATAAGGATTAACAGGAAAAGTAATTCGTTTTAATTCGCCTTGCTGCTCAAGATAATCTAAAAAATCTCTAAAATTTGAAAAATGCATGTATTATTACTCCCTGTTACTGACTCATCTTGAGTTAACCAAATCTAAAAGTCTTTTAATCCTTGATGAAAAACTATCATGCAATTGAATTAGTCTGCATCAAAGTTTTCACTGTAAATAGGTACTTGCTTATTTTGATTACACGCAACAATTTTAGGTAATAGGGTTTCAAACTGTTTTTTGTCAATTTCAATAAATTCATCCTGATCAACTTGATAAAATAAATATTGTTCAGATTCATCATCGAATCGGAACGAGGCTAGCCAGTCATTGCGATCATCACTATTTTCATTAGCAAATATCTGAATAATACTATTTTCACGCTTTTCAGGTTGGTCATGTAATTTATAATCAATGATCTTTTCAGCAATTTTAGCGTCATATTCATCAAAAATAATATAATCACTTTGATTGGGTTGGCACTTTTTTATACTTATTTCAGCATGACTGATTGGTACAAAAAAACATAAACAGGAAAACACAAGAGCAGATAGACTCAATTTCATTTTCGACCTCTTAATTAAGATTTAATCAAACTATGAATTTTACTAATAGCCTCACTGTTATTTGGCGATAAAGTAAGACTGGCAGCCTCATCAATCGTTAGCCATTGATAAGCTAAATGTTCAGTAAGCACAGGTGTTACCTCATTAAGAAGAGGCAGATAAAACCAATGTTCTTTATTTATCTTAACTTCTGGCGCATATCTATGTCTAAATTGAGGAAAAATCTCAAACTCAACGGTATGCTTTGCATCAATTAACTCAAGATGTTGCCCTATAATATCAATGCCTGTTTCTTCAAAAACTTCACGAATCGCAGTATCTAATGGCGATTCATTGGCATCCATGCTACCTGTAACTGATTGCCAAAAACAAGGATCATCCTTACGCTGCAACATAAGGCAGCGATTTGTTGTCTGGCAGAAAATCACCACTAGAACAGATTCAGGATTTTTGAATTTTTGCATCAAATATCGCTATTTTTTACTTACTTCAATACCCAGTTCAGTTAATGCCACCGCGTTAGCTGGGCTTGGAGCATCGGTTAATAAACATGCGGCAGCGGTTGTTTTAGGAAATGCTATTACATCGCGAATATTATCGGTTCCACTTAATAACATGCTTAATCTATCTAATCCAAATGCTAATCCTGCATGTGGTGGTGTGCCATATTTTAATGCATCAAGTAAAAAGCCAAATTTTTCACGTTGATCATGTTCATTAATACCTAAAATTGAAAAAACCGCTTGCTGCATTTCACTACGATGAATACGAACCGATCCACCACCAACTTCATAACCATTTATAACCATATCATAAGCATTCGCAACTGCATTTTCTGGATTCTTGATAAGTTCTTCTGGTGTATAGTCTTTTGGTGACGTAAATGGATGATGCATTGCACTTAGTCCTTCGTCGGTTTCTTCAAACATAGGGAAATCAACAACCCAAAGCACTGCCCATTTACTTTCATCAGTTAAGCCTAAATCCTTACCAACTTTTAAACGTAATGCGCCGAGTGCATCACTCACAACTTTATAACTATCAGCACCAAATAATAGAATATCGCCATCTTTAGCATTGGCTCGATTAAGTAGGGCTTCCATTTGTGATTCATTTAAGAATTTTGCTACAGGACTTTGTACGCCTTCTAGCCCTTTATGACGTTCATTAACCTTAATCCATGCCATACCTTTAGCACCATAAACCGAAATGAATTGTGTATATTCATCTAACTGTTTGCGAGTTAATTGAGTGCCATTTGGTACACAAAGTAAAGCTACGCGACCTTTAGGATCATTAGCTGGAGTTGAAAACACTTTAAAATCAACATCTTTAACAATATCAGCCACATCAATAATTTCGAGCGGATTTCGTAAATCGGGTTTATCGCTACCAAAACGACGCATCGCCTCAGCAAAAGTCATGATAGGGAACTTACCTAAATCGACATTCTTAACATGCAACCAAAGTTCACGAATCATTTGTTCCATAACCTCACGCACTTGTTCGGCTGTCATAAATGAAGTTTCAACATCGATTTGAGTAAATTCAGGTTGACGATCGGCTCTCAAATCTTCATCTCGAAAACATTTTACAATTTGATAATAGCGATCAAATCCTGACATCATCAGCAATTGCTTAAATAGTTGTGGCGATTGTGGAAGCGCATAAAATTCACCTTTATGAATTCGGCTTGGTACTAAATAGTCTCGAGCCCCTTCAGGTGTTGCCTTGGTTAACATTGGGGTTTCAATATCTAAAAAACCATGCTCGTTCATAAATGAACGAACAAACGCAGTAATTTTGGCACGAGTTTTAAAAATCGTTGCCATTTCAGGGCGACGTAAATCAATATAACGATATTTTAAACGCTGTTCTTCACTATTGTTTTGATTGAAATCAAGAGGTAAAACATCGCTACGGTTAAATATAGTCAGCTCAGTGGCCAAAATTTCAACCTCGCCAGTTACCATCTCTTTGTTGATTTGACCTTCAGGGCGAGCTCTCACTTCCCCTTTGATCTGAATACAAAATTCATTACGTAACTCACCAGCAAGTTGATACGCTTGTTGATAATCAGGGTCGAAAAACACCTGAACAATGCCTTCACGATCGCGCATATCAATAAAAATCATACCGCCTAAATCTCGACGTTTATTGACCCATCCACACAATGTTACTTCTTGATTAATATGAGATGCCGTTAACTGACCGCAATAAATTGAACGCATAAAATATCCTGTTTAAGTATCAATCTTTAAAAATAGCGTTTATTATAAAACAAATAAAACCCTTATAAAGGCATTTATTGAGATTTCTTCTTTAATTGTTTAAATATTTTGTGCTGTTATTACCATATTGTTTACTAACGCGTAATTGATGAAACTTGTTTGTTGACGTAAGTAAATTAGGTTATGTATATTAACTACACAATGATAATTGTTGATTACGATTTTAGTGACCATAACTAATTTTATTAACAATAAAATATTCTATGAGGCCATAAGGATGGAAATTTTAAAAGACTATAGAGTACATGCTCTTGCACTAGTCGTTGTTTTAGTATGTGAGTTCATCGGTAAACAATCGATCTGGACTATCTCAGTGTATCCGATGTTATACGCCATGATTATTGGCGGAATAATTAGCCTGCCCAAATTAAAAATATTAAAACTAAAAAATATGAATCATGCTAGTGCTATCATGATAGTCACTTTAATGCTGCTTGTTGCCAAGCTTGGCGTCTCGGTTGGTCCTAAAATTGATATGATTCTAAAAGACGCGAAGTTAGCCTTAATTTTTCAAGAGTTGGGGCATTTTGCCGGCACGATTTTATTAGGTTTACCACTGGCAATGATATTAGGCATGAAACGTGAAGCGGTGGGCGCAACGTATTCAGTTGCTCGCGAACCCAATATCGCGATCGTTGCCGATAAATATGGATTAGATTCTGCTGAAGGTCGAGGCGTTATGGCGATGTATGTTTGTGGCACACTTTATGGTGCTATTTGGATGAGCATACTTGCTAGTGTAATGGCAAAATTAGATATCCTTCATCCTTATGCGTTAGCGATGGGAGCTGGGGTTGGAAGCGGTAGTATGATGGCGGCTTCACTTGCACCAATAAGTGACCTTTATCCTGAAATGGCTAGTGAAATAAAAGCCTATGCAACAACCGCAAACTTAATGTCGAGTATTGTTGGCATTTATATTTATACGCTATTTTCGTTACCTTTTGCCTCTTTCTTATATAACCTTTTTGCCCGCTTACGACGTAACAAAGAAGGATCGCTATCATGAAATGCCTAGAAACAATATTTTTACTGATCTTAGTTGCTATTATTATGGCTGCCGGCAATACTGTAGGTTACAAAATTGATTTTATGATGTCATTACAAGCATTATCAATCTTAGTTGCTATATCAATAGCCGGCTATTTTGTTGGTAAAATTCCACTATTAAACAAATTTCCAGTTATTTTATGGGTATCAGTCGTAGCCGCAGTAGCTTCATCACCAATATTTCCTTATCACGAACAAGTTGTTTCAATGACTGATCAAGTTTCTTTATTGGCTGTCTGTACCCCAGTACTTGCTTATGCAGGACTAGCTATTGGCAAAGATTTAGCATTATTTAAAAGTATCTCTTGGCGAATCATCCCTGTTTCGTTAGCCGTGTTTTCAGGTACCTTTATTTTTGCGGCAATCATTGCACAAATCACCTTGCATTGGGAAGGTGTCATCTAATTTGAATTAGGATTTAACGTATGACAAAAGAAGAACTTAAAAAAAAGGTTTGTAACGCAATAGCAAACCGAAAAGCTGACATCAAAGCGATTGCTCAGTCAATTTGGGCTGAACCAGAACTTGGTTATAAAGAACACAAAACCGCCAAAAAAGTCGAAGAAGCCTTTGAAAAATTAGGTGTGCCATTTAAAAATAAATTGGCTATAACTGGCGTAAAAGGTCGCTTAAAAGGAGGAAAAGGTAGTCAGTACAGCATTGCTGTTATTGGTGAACTTGATGCCATTATTTGTGCAGATCACCCTGCTGCTGACGAAATCTCTGGCGCTGCGCACTGTTGTGGGCATAATGCGCAAATTGCCAATATGATGGCAGTCACGATGGGATTAATTGATGCAGGGGCTATGCAATTTTTAGCGGGCGATGTCGTACCTTTTGCAGTACCTGCTGAAGAATATGTTGAAATCACTTATCGCAATCGCTTAATTGAAGAAGGTAAAATCAAATATATTGGTGGCAAACCAGAACTAATTTCGCGGGGTGAATTTGACGATGTTGATATGGCACTACAAATACACTTAACTAGCGTACCCAATGACCGCCAAGATGGTTTTATCGAAATATCAACCACCAGTAATGGTTTTATCGGTAAACTGATTAAATATAAAGGCGAAGCGTCACACGCGGCTGCTGCGCCACATGCGGGTGTCAATGCTTTAAATGCAGCAATGATGGGAATGATGGGTGTGCATGCTATTCGCGAAACATTTCAAGAAAAAGACTATATTAGATTCCACCCGATTATTACCCAAGGTGGTGATTTAGTTAATGTGATTCCAAGCGATGTAAGAATGGAAAGCTATGTACGAGCAGGCAATGTGCCCGCCATGATTGATGCCAATGAACGAATTAATCAAGCACTAAAAGCAGGCGCTATGGCAGTTGGTGCCACCTGTGAAATTAAGGACTTGCCTGGCTATCTACCATTAAATAACAACTCAACGCTTAACGAGCTTTTAAAACGTAATGCCGAAGAGTTAATTGGTGAAGAAAATGTTTCAGTTGCCCCTCATATGACAGGAAGCACGGATACTGGCGATCTATCCCATATTATGCCTGTTAGCCACCCATGGATTGGTTCGGTTCGAGGTGTTTTACATGGTAAAGATTATACCGTATTTGATGAAGATATGGCTTACATCCGTCCTGCGCAAATGATGGCCTGTACAATTATCGATTTACTTTATGACGACGCAAAACCAGCACAAACACTGATGTCAGAATATAAACCACTCATGACCAAAGAAGAATATTTAACATTCCTGTCTGGCTTTGACAAATAATCTTAATGGCTTGGCACATTGTTGTGCCAAGTTTCTGTTATAATGCTTCTTCATAATTAACCACAATAAACACCCACTATGCAAGAACTGACTGATCAAGAACTGTTTCGTTATGATAGACAAATCACATTGCGTGGTTTTGATATTGATAAACAACAAATATTAAAAAACAGTTCAGCACTGATCATCGGTTTAGGTGGACTCGGCTGTGCGGCATCGCTCTATTTGGCAGCATCAGGTTTAGGTAAATTAACGTTAGTTGATTTTGATACCATATCAAAATCCAACTTAAATCGACAAATCTTATATACCGAAAGAGCTATCAATCAATACAAAGTCGAGGTTGCAAAAAAAGCCTTAACCAATATCAATGCCAATACGTTAATTGAAACAGTGCATCAGCAACTTGACGATGACAAGCTCATTGCGCTTATCAAACAGCATAATATTGTCATCGACTGTACTGATAACTTAGTGACACGAGAGCAAATTAACCGTTGTTGTTTTCATGTAAAAAAACCACTAGTTTCTGGAGCAGCAATCCGTATGGAGGGATTATTAAGCGTATTTACTTATCAGCCTGATGAACCTTGTTATCACTGTTTGAGCCGCTTATTTGGTCAAGATCAACTCACTTGTGTTGAAGCGGGTGTCATGGCACCACTTGTTGGCATGTTTGGCACCATGCAAGCCTTAGAAGCCATCAAAGTGCTAACCCAATATGGAAAACCATTAATTGGTCGTGTATTAATGATTGATACAATGACAATGGAATTTAACCAAGTTAAATTTACCAAACAACTTAACTGTCGCATTTGTGGAAATAGTCATACTAATCAGGTTTCTCAATGAAAATTAATCGCATTATTTTAGCGCCCATGGAGGGTGTGCTTGATTATCAAGTCAGACAACTTTTAACTTCAATTAACCAATTTGATTATTGTGTGACTGAATTTATTAGAGTAACCCATCATAAATTATCTAATCGAACCTTTTATCGCCTATGTCCTGAGCTTTACCATAACGGAAAAACTAAATCTGGCACGCCAGTTCGGGTGCAAATTCTTGGCCAGTCGCCAGAATGGATGGCGGAAAATGCCGTTAAAGCTATTGAATTAGGCTCTTATGGTATCGATATCAATTTTGGTTGCCCAGCCAAAACGGTCGTTGGCAGTCACGGAGGCGCTTATTTATTACAATATCCCGAGCAGATATTTAATATTGTTAGCCAAGTAAGGCAAGCAATTGGGGCAACGCATAGATTATCAGTCAAAATTCGCTTAGGATGGGATAATAAATCACATTGTCACGACATCGCCAGCGCCATTGAACTTGCCGGTGCCAATGAAATTGCTATTCATGGCAGAACCAAAGAAGACGGCTATAAAGCCGAAAAAATAGATTGGCAAACAATAGGTCAAATCAAGCAACATCTAAACATACCCGTTATTGCTAATGGTGAAATTTTTTCTATTGAGGATGCAAAAAATTGCATAAACCAAAGCCAAACTAACGACATTATGCTAGGGCGTGGTATTTTAACGATTCCTAACTTAGCTAATATGATTCGAACTGAACAATCAGCATTCAGTTGGCAACAAGTGATGGAAATTTTAATCCACTATGCGACATCCTCCGTTGATGACGTTAAAGCGCTTTATCATTCTGCACGCATCAAACAGTGGCTTGCTTACTTAAAACAGCACTATGCTCAAGCAGCAGACGTCCTACAAAATATTCGAACACTCAAATCACAGCAAGAGATCAGTGATTTCTTAACGAAGAACAGCCAAAATAACTTCCTTAGGTAATAACAAAATAGCAATTGGTGTTCATTTATTATAACGATGTAGGGGGATAAGGTTTCATAAAAATCAGTCAGGAAAGGCATTGATTTTATTAAAGTTTTTTACAAGCTATTCCATCAAAAAACTTTAATAAATCAATACTTTTTTGTGATTACAATTGATTGGGTGCAATGGTTTCGGACGTATTAGCGTTGTTGAACAAAATAAACTTCGAATTTAAACCACAACAACCGCACTCCCAATAAAGCCCCCCAACTACGCTAGGGCGCTGTTCTTTAATAAATTATCCTCGTTTGCACCATCTCCCTCCCTCCACGACCTAAGGATTAAGGGCTAAGAAATAAAAGCTAAGGTGTGGTGCAATAAATGTGCTCGCGGTACGACCCATCTCTAATGCGGACATCACCGCCATAGACAATAAAGTGGACACCGCTATCTGTAGCGTCGCTTGTCCAGCTGGAGTCCCAGAAGCCTATAAAGTTGGAGCCCCCGTCAATGTAATAATGGCCTAAGTCGCCCCACTCCGTGAAAAATCCTGCGCCTATATAACGCGTGTTATACCATGTATTTGACGACGGCGTGGCACCATCTATGCCATCATAACATGGGAACCGATTATCTGAACCACACTTCGCGTTAGTTAACTCCTTGAGCTTTGGCGCACGATAACCCAAACGACCACACCAAGATATTTGGTTAGACCAATAATCCTGTTTAGTACCTCGATGGACAAACCACTGTCTCAACACAAATCCATACCTCACCTCATTCCCACTACTATCTCTACCCACCAACTCAAATGTCTGCGGCAAAGATGGCACGGTTAAAGGGCTAGGATTATCTGACTGCATTTGAGCATCACTTGCCTTAGGGCCCGTTAAGGTTACTCGCGTTACATAACTAGATCTATCATCATCCTCATAAATCCACGCATCCTCTTCCTCACCTTGTTTTGGCAGTCTCCAACTCACCCTAGCTGTTATCCCTCCACGCGAGATTGAAGGCCATGTCAACTGACTGGCATCAACCCCAGCTATGAGTAAATCAAAATACAAACCATCCCCCCCATTGTTGGAAAATTAAGGCCGTAAGATGACGAACTTGTTGACTGAACTAAAAATCCCTTATTAGGAACCATGCTAGAGGGTTTGAAGACAGAACCATTAGTATTCGGCCTGACAAAACAAATACGAGTACCACCATACGGATTAATATAATACGTCACTGTTTGACTACTAAAATTTCTTGTATTAGGTAACCCGTACTTTGTTTGTAAACCTCCTCCTGTACTACTTAATGTCATCTTATAAGGAACCTTACAAATATCTAATGCTTCACTACGACTTACAGTATTATTATCCGCATCAGTAAAACTCACCGATACACTTCCCGTCGCAGTAACACCATTAGTACCCTGGCCATCCCCATCGTCATCTCCCCAATTACCTTGAGTAATTAAGTCATTTAAACTGACTGTATTTACCGATAATGGCACCACCATGTGTATATCATTAAAAGTAGTTCCATTGACTAGCTTTATCGGATTTCTCGAACTTGATGTGTTAGTTGATGGCTTGAGGGTTCTACCATCCGGCAACTCAATAGCTAATAGATTATCCGTCGAAGTCACTTTAGTTAGTCCACCATCAAACGTTAAATACGGCGCGTTACCCTCAATTTTCCTTGATGTATGCGATGTTAATGCCTGAGAACCCTGCGTGTATGATAATAAAAGCAGTGGTGCAAATAACAGCGAGAATTTAGTTAATTTAAATAATTTATGTGATTTAGATAACCCAAATAAATTAGATAGGTTAGAGAAGAAAAATGAAAAAGGTAAAAAACTCAACCTCCACAAAAAAAACACCGATATATCCGACGACTTTACTAAACGTGATGATTTCGATAACTTCGGTGATAAAAATAAGAAAAGAGTCTGATTTTGACTATAGTGAAAATAAAAAAGATTTAGGGCGCAGGTTTGGCAAGCCAGATGCCAGATGCCAGATGCCAGATGCCAGATGCCAGATGCCAGATGCCAGATGCCAGATGCCAGATGCCAGATGCCAGATGCCAGATGCCAGATGCCAGATGCCAGATGCCAGATGCCAGATGCCAGATGCCAGATGCCAGATGCCAGATGCCAGATATGATAGTCATGGTAACGCATTTCGATTATCCAGTCAATTAAATTTATGTTTTTATTTAAATTTAAATAAAAACAGCTCAATTAATGAGCACTACTTTATTTTAAAGTGCCTGTATCATATCCTGTTGATTAATAATGCGCTATTTTTTTGTTGAAAATTTGTAAAGTTTTATTAAATAGATAGCTCGTAGAAATAAATAATTATACTTTGTTGAATAAATGCAGCAATTATTGAAAATATTATCATCATAAAAATCAATAATATTACATTGATTTTATTAATAATATGAACATTTTTGTAATGAAGAACAAGCGACAACACGCCAAAAACCCATAATGTATCTACAAATTTATTTTGATAGAAATAAAATGAAATACCAAAATCTAGTAACCGAAATACGTCTAAAAAAGTTTCGTAATGGTATTGCACAAATGCGAAATACATTGAAAAAAACAACTCAATAAAAAATAAACTACACCCCCAATAATGGGGAGAGTAAAAAAAGACACTTTTTTCATCTTATTTCCTTATTAATTTTTACTTAAACGTTCCTATTACCTAAATTTTTAATAAAATTTTAATGATTGTTTGTTGTTAATCAATTCTTTTAATAAAGTGTTTGATCTTAAATCCCATAGAAATCAATGACGCAAAATAAACAACGATTCCAACAATTACCAACGCAAACAATCGTCCAATACGAACCAACATTGAGCCGGTTGACCAGTCAGGTAATAAGTGTGAACCAAACCATAATGCCGCAGACATTAAAATTACCGCTATGATGATTTTGATTAAAAATCCATACCAACCGGATTGCGGTTGATAAAGTTGTTTTTTACGCAGTTGCCAATACAATAATCCAGCATTAAAGCAAGCAGCTAAACCAATGGATAGTGAAAGGCCTGCATGCTGTAATGGCCCAATAAAAACGAGATTCATTAGCTGTGTTAAAATTAACGTGACTATTGCAATTTTGACGGGGGTTTTAATGTCCTGACGCGAATAAAATGCGGGTGCTAACACTTTAATTAAAATCAATCCAAGTAGACCGATAGAATAAGCCACTAAGGCTCGCTGTGTCATCAATGTATCATGTAAGGTAAATTGGCCATATTCAAATAACGTTGATATAAGCGGTCGAGAAATAACACCTAATGCAATCGTGCTTGGTAAAGCCAATAAAAAGCAGAGGCGTAATCCCCAATCTAACAACTCTGAATATTGTTTATGATCGCCTTTAGAAAAGCTTTTGGCTAACGATGGCAATAATATGGTACCTAATGCCACACCAAGTACACCGGCAGGGAATTCCATTAATCGATCCGCATAATACATCCACGAAACCGAGCCAGAAACGAGAAATGATGCAAAAATCGTATTAATAATTAATGATATTTGCCCAACAGATACCCCTAAAATTGCCGGCCCCATCTGTTTTAAAACGCGCCAAACACCGCTATCTTTAAGACTAATACGGGGCAATACTAGCATGCCAATCTTTTTTAAATAAGGTAGCTGATAGAGTAATTGCAAAATCCCGCCAACTCCAACCGACACGGCAAGTGCTAATACGGGAGGGTTAAAGTAAGGTGTTAAAAATAGCGTGAATATAATCATACTCACATTGAGTAGTGTTGGTACAAAAGCGGGAACCGAAAAACGATTCCACGTGTTGAGTATAGCGCCAACAAGTGAAGCCAGTGATATAAAAAAGATATAAGGAAAGGTTATACGCAACATGGTCGTTGCAAGTTCAAATTTTTCGGTTGTCTCTTGCATAAATCCTGGTGCTGTTAGCATAATAATAAAAGGTGCTGTGACAACACCAATTAGGGTAACAATAGCTAATACTAGCGTTAATAATCCTGCAATATAAGCAACAAAAGTACGCGTTGCTTCAATACCTTGCTGATTTTTATATTCAGCTAAAATAGGCACAAAGGCTTGTGAAAAAGCCCCCTCTGCAAAAATACGACGCAGTAAATTAGGAAGTTTAAAGGCAACAAAAAAAGCATCGGTCGCCATACCAGCACCAAAAAAACGCGCAATAATGGCATCACGCACAAAACCTAATACGCGTGAGACCATCGTCATTGAACTAACTGTGGCTAAAGATTTTAAAAGATTCATATTCAATTTATATACAAAGTATACAGCCTAAAACCGATAATTGAGCATAGTCTACAAACTATTACTTTAAATCACCATGCTTTTTTCAATAAACTTAGTTTTTTACAAATCAAACTGATAGTTGATATTTTTGCAAAAGTAATGCGTTGTGTATCACCTTGATAAGCTTAGGTATCCAACTACCATTTAGAGCCGATCACGAATTTTCTGCAAAATGAGAACATATTGTAGGTAGCCTTAATAGATAGGAATATGTTAATTAATAACAAAAATAGCTATTAAACTCTGATGTTGATTAGGTTAGTTTAGTATTTTACTCACAAAATACATTCTATTTTTAAAACCAAGTAGTCAATATGTAATTTTATGATCGTACTTACAATTAACAAAAAATGTAACAAAAGTGAATAATAGCTCGCAAATTAATCCTAATACCGTTTAAACGATATTCAAGATCAATGAGTACAATACTTAGCTACATGCGTATTAACGTTAGTTTAAAGATAAACTTATCTACAAGAATTGTAGTGTAAAAAAGCTTCAGATAAAAGCGTATTTAAGTATAAAAATATAGCGATTTGCGTTATTTACCAGCATAATAAATCTGTGTTAAATTATCATTCCGAATAATATTTACACTAATTTTATCATGAATCAAACAACTAATCCGTCGCCGATAAGAACGGGTGGCTTCCTAAATGCTATTGAACGAATTGGCAACAAAATTCCCGATGTAACAACACTGTTTTTTTATGCCTTAATTATCTGTTTTGTAGCTTCTTTATTACTCTCTTTTGTAAACTTTAATTACATTAATCCTGTTACGCAAAATAAACTTGTTGTTGTCAATATGCTGGCTCCCGATCATTTAGTCACTTTTTTTACCAAGATGGTGCCTAATTTTGTCTCGTTCCCACCACTTGGCATTACTATTGTGGCAACATTAGGTATTGGTATTGCTGAAAGTAGTGGTTATATCCATGTACTACTTAAAAAATTATTGGCTATCACCCCTAAAAAATTAGTGACACCTTCAGTTATTTTTGTCAGTATGGTTTGCCATATTGCTGCTGATTCGGCTTATGTGATTTTAATGCCTGTGTCAGCGATGATGTTTTATGCAATTGGGCGCCATCCATTGGCGGGTATTGCTGCTTCATTTGCAGGCTTAGCAGGTGGGTTTAGCTCAAGTTATACGCCATCAATTATCGATCCAATTATGCAAGGCTTTACCCAAAGTGCCGCACAAATTATCGATCCCTCTTATCAAGTCAATGTGCTTTGTAACTACTTTTTGAGCTTTGGCGGTACTTTTTTTGTATTATTAGCTTGCTGGTTTGTTACCGATAAAATCGTCGAACCTCGTTTAAATGAAACCATGCCTTTAAATAATGATTTAAAGTTAGATAATATTGCCAATTCGCCAGCGATCACGCCTATTGAAAACCGAGCATTTAAAGTCGCTTCAATTGTCTTTTTAACGATTGCTATTGGTTTGGTTTTATTATTATTACCAGAAAACTCTTTATTACGTGCTCCTGATGGAAGTATGACAAGCAATAAAGCTCCAATTATGCAAATTATTGTGCCACTATTGTTTGTATTTTTTGCCATTCCGGGATTAATACACGGTTTTATAACCAGAGCATTTAAATCGTCGCGCGATATTGTAAAAGCGATGGAGAACATCACAAAATCTCTTATTCCATTTATTGTTTTTGCGTTCTTTTGTGCACAATTTTTATATGTCTTTTCTCATTCACAAATTGGAACATTAATTGCGATTGGTGGTGCTGAGTTTTTAAAAGCGCTACATCTGCCTTCAGTTGTCACAATCTTTGGAGTAATAATTCTAACGAGCATGTTAAATGTGTTAATTACCTCTGCATCATCTAAATGGGCCATATTAGCACCGATTTTTGTACCAATGCTTATGTCAGTTGGCATCTCACCAGAACTAACGCAAGCGGCTTATCGTATCAGCTCGGCAGTTAATGTTAGCACACCTATGTTTGCTTTTTACCCTTTGATTATTGCTTATTGCCAGCAATACTGCAAAAACACAGGTGTAGGCACATTGAGTTCGATGATGATTCCTTATACCGCTGCACTACTTATTGCATTAACGGTAAACTTATTGCTCTTTTGGTTCTTAGATCTACCAATTGGTTTTGATAGTGGCTATGTATATCCACCCGTAAATAATTAGTTGCCATAAGGAGTCAACCTATGATGAATAATATTACCGAACAATTAGTTGAGCGTTTTTTACGTTATGTTAACGTTCCAAGTCAAAGTGCTCCTGGATGTGCACATGTCCCCTCAACCCCAGGGCAAACAGAATTAGCCAAATTACTCAAACAAGAGTTGATCGAACTTAATTTACAAGATGTTCACCTTGATGAGCATAGTATTGTAACGGCAAAACTATCAGGCAATAATCCAAATGCACCAAAAATTGGTTATGTTGCCCATCTTGATACGGTCGATGTTGCCTTATCAGATAAAATCAACCCACAGAGAGTGACCTTTACCGGTCAAGATATCCTGTTAAATAAAGATAAAAATATCTGGTTTAAAGTTGATGAACATCCTGAATTGAATAAGTATCTTAATGATGAATTGATTGTCACTGATGGCACAAGTGTACTTGGTGCTGATAATAAAGCCGCCATTGCCGTTGTGATGACAATGTTAGATCAATTACAACAACAAAATCTTACACATGGCGATATTTATGTGGCATTTGTACCTGATGAAGAAGTAGGCTTAAATGGTGCTAAGAAACTTGATTTAAATCGCTTCAAACCTGATTTTGCTTATACAATCGATTGTTGTGAACTTGGTGAAGTCGTTTATGAAACTTTCAATGCTGGCTCAGCAATCATTGAGATTACTGGTGTATCTGCTCATCCAATGTCGGCAAAAAATGTTTTAATCAATCCTATCCGTGTAGCTAATGATATTATTAACTGTTTTGATAGTTTCGAAACACCTGAACATACCGAAGGTAAAGAAGGTTATTTTTGGTTTAATGATATTGTTGGCAATCAAAGTACCACAACATTAAAAATGAGTATTCGTGACTTTGATTTAGCTAAATATGAAGCACGTAAAACTTATATCCAAGAAGTGGTGAGTTTTATTAGCCGAAAATATCCAAGGGCTAAAATTGAGTGTAAAATTACCGATATTTATAGCAATATAGCTAACTATTTGGGTAATGATCGTCGCTGTATTGATTTGATTTATCAATCATTTGAGCAACTCAAGATTCAACCTAATACGATCGCTATGCGAGGGGGAACGGATGGTTCAGCACTTTCTGCTAGAGGTCTTACAACACCAAATTACTTTACTGGTGCACATAACTTTCATTCGTGCTTTGAGTTTTTACCATTATCATCATTTCTTAAATCTTTTGAAGTAACGATGAAAATTATCGAATTAGCCGCCAAAGCTAAATAATATAAAAAGAGGGGGGATATCTCCCTTTTTTGAGCATACTGATAAATATAAGAATTTATTCTGTCCACAATGCAAACATTGAAAAGGGTTAGCCAAAAACGAAGTAATGAAGATTTATTGGATAAATGGTGGGTCGTGAGCGATTCGAACGCTCGACCAACGGATTAAAAGTCCGCTGCTCTACCGACTGAGCTAACGACCCATTTGACAAAACCACTTTACCTTTAATACTTAAAGCTACAAGCGATTTCGGGTTGGTATAATACTTATAATTGTAAGGCTACGCAACCCTTTTATTGTCATTTTCATGCAATAGCTGGTTATTTATACACTTTACTTTAGCGATGCTAATTTTTTATTCGCACGATCAACTACATTTTTATCTTTTGGGTATTTATTTACCACTTGTTGGAAAACAGTTTTAGCTTTTTTAGCATCCCCTTTATCAAGTAAAATCAATCCTACTTTATAAAGGCTATCAGCAGCTTTCGGAGATGATGGAAAATCTTTTACTACGGTTGCGTAGTAAAATGAGGCATCGTCTTTTCTGTTTTGTCTATATGAAAGTTGACCAAGCCAATAATTAACATTAGCTCGGTACTTAGACTTTGGGTAGGTTTTTAAATACTTTTGAAACGCGGCAATAGCCTCATTATTTTGTTTACCATCATTAACAAACTGCATTATAAAATTATAATCAGCTTTATCATCACCTGAAGTTCTCCATCCTGATAAATCTGACGAAGAAGATGTTGATGAGGTCGAGTCAGAAGATGGTGTTGAACTATTTTCTTGTGAGTCAAAATTAGAATTCGATGAAAACCCTGAACCATTAGCCATTTGCTGAAAAATCATTTTTTGACGTTCAATTATTTGATTAAGTTGATATTTTGTTTCTTCTAACTGGCCACGAAGGGTATCTACATCGGCTTGTAAATCGCTAATTTTTTGTTGGTTTTGGATCAACAACTGCCCTTGGGCTTGAATGGTTCGATCGATATCAGAGCTACCCGCAGCACAACCGTAACCAGTGAATAAAAGAAATAAGAACAATGTCAGTATTTTTTTATGCATATTATTTGACTCGTCGTGAACTTAGAAAATAAAAAACGGCTGAACAATCAGCCGTTATAAAATGCTATTAATATCCAGCATAGGTTACTACAGCGCGACGGTTTTTAGCATAAGTCGCTTCGTCATGACCTAATACAGCTGGTTTTTCTTTACCATAAGAAACGATTTCCATTTGGCTTGCAGAAGCACCATTACCTTGTAAGTATGACTTAACTGCTGCAGCACGACGTTCACCTAAGGCGATGTTATATTCTGGGGTACCACGTTCATCAGCATGACCTTCGATAACAACTTTTAGGTTAGTTGAACGAATAAATACAGCGTGCGCATTTAATAATGTTTCATATTCAGACTTAACATTGTATTTATCAAAATCAAAATATACCGTATTGATTTGTTGTAATTTTTGAAGTTGCTCTAAAGCTTCTTTTGATAAAGTACCGTTTAAATTACCACTCTCGTTGTGGCTGCTATTAGACGAACATGCAGTTACAGCGATTAATGGTAAAGCAACCGCGGCTACTTTAAAAAATTTAGAAAATTGCATTGTATTAACTCCTTTTGTTTAAATAAATTATTACTTATATATTATAAATCTAACCAACTTCAAAGTAACATTTGTTACCGACCTGAAAGATTAGACATATATATTATAACGCCCTTATACTTAACACAATTTTAATCATTGCAATATTGTATAAATGCTAGGCTCTTCTTATAAATATGGCGACCATGCTGGGAATTTTACTTGCCCATCGGTTGCTGGTAACCTTGCTTTAAAATTACCATCGGTAGAAACAAGATTCAAAATGGTGCCTAATCCTTGTGATGAACTATAAATGATCATAGTACCGTTTGGCGCAATACTTGGCGTTTCATCTAAAAAAGTATCTGTTAGACGTTGATAAGTTTTTGTATCCATATCATATCGAGTAATATGTTGTTCACGATTATTAGTTGAGATCATAGCAATAAAAGAACCATCTGGCGACACTCGGGCATTCTGATTTTGGGTATTATCCCAAGTGACTCTCTGCGATTCACCCGTATTGATGTTGATACTATATAATTGAGGACGACCCGCTTGGTCAGAAGTGTAAATAATAGTTTGATTATCCGGCATCCAAGATGGTTCCGTATCATTACTACGACTAGAGGTTATTTGCGTGATTTTTTTGCTACTTAAATCCATCATATATAAATTTAAGCTTCCCCCTTTAGATAAAGCAAACGCTAATTTACTACCATCAGGAGAAAATGCCGGAGCGCCATTATGTTGAGGAAAAGATGCAATTGTTTGAACAGCACCGCTCTCTAATGTTTTTAAAACCAATGCAGAATGACCACCTTCAAAAGTCACATAGGCCAATTTTTTACCATCTGGTGACCAAGTAGGAGACATTAACGGTTCTTTAGAACGATGAACAGTGGTTTGATCATAACCATCATAATCAGACACTCTTAATTCATGCGAAAAAGGTCCTTTGGTTGTTTTAACAACATAAGCAATTCGTGTTCTAAATGCACCTTTAATACCCGTTAGTGATTCAAAGATTTCATCACTAGCAGTATGCGCCGCATAACGAACCCAGCGTTTTTCAATAGAAAATTGGTTTTGTGCCAGAACTGTACCAGGACGGTTGACTGTATCAACTAATTGATAATTTATAAGGTATTTTCCGGATACATCAGGTTGAATTGTCCCTACCACAACGGCTGAGACACTAAGATTATTCCATACCGCAGGAGTAACCTCTGAAGCAGTAGTTGGTTTTTGAGGCATTTGATTAACGTCAATAGGATTGAACTTACCGCTATTACGCAAATCAGAAGCAATAATATCTTCAATAATTTGTGGAGGTTCTCCACCACCAGTCCATTTAAATGGAGCAACAGCGATTGGTTTAGCTGAACTCACACCATCAGTAATAATAATTCTGACCTCAGAATTAGCCATCGTAGTAAAAAATAAAATAAAGCAAGTTGTCAAAAAGCGAGAAGCGAATTTGATCATCTTAAATTCCTTAATAAAAGCAAGAAACATTGAGTTAAATTAAACATAAACCGATAAAAAACAGAAAATAAAACCTTTAAAAATTAATATATTGCCGTTAACTAACTCCACATACTAAACTTTACAAAACATAAACAATGTTGTAGCGAGAAAGATAGCCGATATCTGGTAACAAGTCCATAGTCTTTAAAATAAAAAGATTTGTGTAATAATAATGGCTTTACTATATAAAATACTCAAAGTAATAATAAAAAATTATTCTATTGTGGATGCCTATACTAATCCTATTTAAATAAGGTTTAAAGAGTTTGAAAAGATATTTTTATACATGAAAAAGAGCGGATATATCAAAAAGTTTATAATTTTGATGGTGGCCATAAGGAAGTGAGAATTTTGGTTAAAAAGATGCCATTATTTTTGGCAATTTTCACAATAAAAAGTATTACGCTGTCCTATTTTTTGTGATTTTATTTCTGTACCACAAATTAGGCATGGCTTGCCATCCCGCCCATAAACGAGTAACTCCTGTGCAAAATATCCTGGTTTGCCATCAGACTGAAGAAAATCCTTTAGTGTTGTTCCGCCTTGTTCAATTGATTTGTTAAGAACTTGTTTAATGGAAGCAACCAATCTTTCAAATTCATTAAATTGTAAAGTGTTGACTTTGCGATTAGGATTAATTTTAGCCATAAATAACGATTCAGAAGCATAAATATTACCGACTCCAACCACAATATGGTTATCCATAATCCAGCTTTTAATGGGTACTTGACGATTTCGGGCTTTTTCGAATAGATATTCCGCTGAAAATTCATGGCTTAAAGGCTCTGGTCCTAAATGTTGTAATTGAGATATTTCGCCTAATGAATTTGCCCAAAGCCAAGACCCAAAACGCCTAGGATCGGTATAACGTAATATGACGCCATTTCCTAAAACTAGATCGATATGATCGTGCTTCTCTGCTTTTTGGCGGTTTTGTAAAATACGTAAACTACCTGACATTCCCAAATGAATCACAATCCAATTGTTAGATAGCTGTAATAATAAATATTTTGCACGGCGTTTTATATCTAAAATCACTTGTCCATGAGCATTACTTATAGCCCTATCAACTGGCCAGCGTAATTTAGATTGTCGAACAATAATTTTATCTATAGTTTGTCCTTTTAAATACGGTAAGATGCCTCGGCGACTTGTTTCAACTTCCGGTAATTCAGGCATATTATTCCCCCCTAGTTATTTAATAGGTCTGTAACCCAAGTTGGAGCTTGCTGAGCAGGCACTGACTGCTTATTGCCAGTACATAAGCTCTGAGGATTAATCGTCCATACAGGTAAAGATCGAATGCCACTGCCATTACATTGCCACTGTCCATCACTATCAATAGGCACCATAAAAATATTTTGAGGCTGTGGCAATACTAATTTCTTTGGTGGGTTATTTTGTAAATATTCACTATAAATTTTTAGAGCACCAGTTGCCCCTGTCAATTTCATTGGAGAATGATCATCTAAACCAATCCAAATAACAGCAACATTTTTACCGTCAATCCCTGTAAACCAGCTATCACGAGAATCATTACTTGTACCTGTCTTAGCAGCTAAATTAAACGAACCGTATTTAGCTTTTAATGAACGAGATGTCCCCGAATTAACCACTTGTTGCATAGCATAAGTAGTTAAATAAGCCGATTGTTGGGATACTGCCTGAAGCTGTTGTGGATAGCGTTGATAAACAAGCTTACCTTTATCCGTCAATACATATCTTAAAATAGACAGTGGAGAACGTTGACCATTATTAGCTATCGTTTGAAACATCTGTGCAGTTTCTAACGGTGTTAATTCTAAAGCACCAAGTAACCTTGATGGTAAATTAGGTATACGCTCTGCTGGTACGCCCAACGCTTGTAAAGTATTCTTTGTTGCATCAAGCCCCAATGCCATACCTAAATTAACAGTAGGTACATTGAGTGAAAGCGCTAGTGCGTCGACCAACATAACACGATCGCGAAATTTACGATCATAGTTTTTCGGTTCCCAATACCCCCCACCATCAAGCTTAATCGATAAAGGATTATCGTTAAGCCAAGTATTAAGTTGGTAATGATCGGGTTGTCCAAGTGCGGTTAAATAAGTTGACGGTTTAGCTAATGAACCAATTGCTCGCTGAGTTAACCAAGCACGATTATAACCAGGATAACGCGGCTCTGCGCTACCAATAATAGCGCGAATTTCCCCAGTCTCGCGACTCACAATCACCATTGCTGTTTGTAATTCTTTATTGGTTGATGTACGTAGTTTCTCAATTTCATTAGTGACCGCTTGCTCTGCTGCAGATTGAGCCACAGGATCAAAGGTAGTAAAAATCTTCATTCCAGACAAATGATCTGCTTTATCACCTAATTGTTTTCGAAGTTCACTGCGCACAACTTGCATAAATGCTGGTTGTGGTGAAATCACACCACCTTTAGGTAGAACTGTTAGTGGGCGCTGACTTAATAAAGTATACAGCTCATCGTCAATAATACCTTGCTGCTCAGCGAGTTTTAAAACTACATTACGACGTTCTATAACTTGTTGAGGTTGTGTCCAAGGATTATATAGCGAAGCTCCTTTTACCATACCAACCAGCACTGCTTGCTGATCCAATGTAAGTTCATTAACTGGACGACCAAAATAGTAAAGACTAGCTAATGGAAAACCATGGATCTCTTCACTACCCGCTTGTCCAAAATATACTTCATTTAAATAAAGTTCTAAAATACGCTCTTTGCTATAACGGCCATCCAAAATCAACGCCATATATGCCTCACGTATTTTTCGACTTAAACTACGTTCATTAGTTAGAAAAAGATTTTTTACCGTTTGCTGAGTTAGTGTACTCCCTCCTTCGGTACGGCCTGTTGTTAAATTAACAAAAATAGCGCGACCAATAGAATATAAACTTACACCATGATGATGGTAAAAACGTTTATCTTCTGTTGCTACCAATGTTTGTAACAATGAATCAGGGAATTCTTTTAATGGCACAAATAACCGCTGTTCGCCATTTGGCGAATGCATCATGGTAATTAATTTAGGATCAATCTTAAGTAATCCAAAATCACGTCCTGTATCTAGATTAGTAATACGATCGATACGATTTTCATAAAAAGTAATTCTGACTCTAAAAGCTTGCTCTTCACCATCAGGAAAAGTAAAAGGCCGACGATAAACTTCGACCGCATCATGTCTTACAATAAATTCACCTGGGCGGGTAGCTTTAGTCTCTTGCTGACGATATTGTGCACCAACCAACATTGTAATCACATCATTTAAGCTATATTCACTATCAGGCTCAAGATCAATTATTTGCCCATAAACTGCAGCGGGTAACTCCCACACATTTCCATCAATCCGCTCTTTGATTTGTTGATCGAGATAGACACCATAAATAATAGCCACAGCAGCGAATATGAGAAATAACTTAAATAATAATGTTAAGAATCGTCGCAAAAGTGTAGGCTTTTTATTTTTTTTAGTCTTTTTAGAAGATCGTTTTTTTGCTGTTTTAGTTGATGTGTTCAAACTGCACCTAACATTTATTATTCAATAAAATTGACTTATGATAACATAATTTTTTAAGGATACCTCGCTCTTCTTTTTGTAAAGAAGTTTCAGGTAAGTAGATATTTAAGTATAAAACAAATGCATAAATTTAAAAATTTAGCTGGGATCCAACACTTTTAACTTTTGACAGGAACGCCTTTTTCGACTTACCTGTTAATCCTTCCGAAATAGGCAAGCTTGCAGTTAACGGATTAACAGGCTTATTATTAATATGTAATTCAAAGTGCAAATGAGGCCCCGTGGAACGCCCTGTGTTTCCTGATAGTCCAATTTTATCACCTTGCTTAACTTGTTGCCCTGGTTTGACTAAAATTTTATCCAAGTGCATATAAGTGGTCATATACTGACGGCCATGCCGGATAGCAATATAATTACCTGCTGAACCGCTATACTTTGCAATGACTACTTCACCATTACCAACGGATAATACCGGTGTACCACGCGATACCGCAAAATCAACGCCATTATGAGGGGCTATTTGTCCCGTAACTGGGTGCAAACGACGCGGATTAAATCCAGAAGAAACACGCGCTTTTTTTGCTAAAGGATAACGGAAAAAACTTTGGGATAAACTGCTACCGTTGATGTCATAATATTTACCATCATCAGCTAAAATAGCATAATAATCTTTGGTTCCATTTTTAACACGGACACCTAGTAACTGGCTATTGGATAAACTTTTACCATGCATTTCTCGTGTTAAAACAACTGAAAATTTGTCACCAACTTGTAATCTTCGAAAATCTAAACGCCATTGTAAAGCACGGGTAATAATACCAATTTCATTACTGGTTAGACCACTTTTACGAGCATCAGCAACAAAATTAGTTTTAATATCACCTTTTATAACAATATCTTGCGGTACTACTTCAGCTGTTTCAGAACTTTCTACAAATTTATCGCCCGATTTTTCATAGATTCGAACATTATTACTTGATATTGTCCAACTAAAAGTTTGCAAATTATGATTATCATCAGTCGTCCAGCTAATCTGCTGGCCTATTCTTAAATTTGCGAGTTGTTTAAATTTAGTCGTTAACTGATAAATATCATTTCGATTAACATTATAGCGAATTAAAATATCATGTAGAGTATCACCACGCACAATAGTATATTGCACAGAGTTATCTTTATCATCAACGATGTCATCTAATTCATCTTTAACGATCTCATCTTCAGGAACATCTGATGATTCAGCAACTGTAGCCGTTTTTCCATTTACCATCTCAACTCTGCCATCATCAGCAAGTGAGTGGGAATTATTATTTACAGTAATTTCAACTTGAGGAGTTAAAGGAACATAAACCGTTCGATCCAAATTGAGTGGACGCCACAAAGCGGTAAATAAAATAACAATAAAAAGAACACCTAATATTGAAAAATAGGAGATTTTAAAATTATTTTTTTCAATATCAGGGGATTTTATTTGTCTTGCCAAAATTAACCTTAACTATTTATTATTAAAATTAGTTTCTATCTAAACAATCCAACAGTTGCTGTGTTAATTTTAATAAAAATTGTGAATATGCATCTTTGGAAAGAGTGATACCTGTTCCTAATGGATTTAATTCTCCAATTCGAACATCTGTTCCATCCACTAATTTTTCAATAACTGCAGGGCTAAACTGTGGCTCACGAAATACGCATACTGCTTTGTGTTCTTTGAGCTCTTGTTGAATAGCATAAACCTTTTGAACACCGGGTTGAACTGCTGGATTTATAGTAAAACTACCTAGTTTTTTTAATCCAAACCGTGCCTCAAAATACCCATACGCATCATGAAACACAAAATACCCTCTATTTTGTACGGTAATGAGTTTTTTTGCAATGTTTTGTTCTATTTCTGCGAGCTTAATGTTGAATTCGCGCAAATTTTCATCAACCAATACACTTTTATCTGGATATAGTGTAATAAGCCTATCATGGATTGACTGCGCAATAATCTTAGCAATGTTAGGTGAAAGCCAAATATGCTCATCATATTCACCATGGTGATCTTGAGCAGTCATATCAGCAGAATGATGTTCTTCATGCTCATGAACATCATGACTAGTTCGAAGTAACGCCTTAATCTCTGGTATTGTCATTAATTCAATTTGATTTTGATTATCAATACTTTTTAGGATTGTTGGCATAAAAGCTTCCATATCTTCACCAACCCAAATCACAAGTTCAGCTGACTTTAGTTTAGCCAAATCGGATGGCTTTAAATTATAGGTATGGGGAGAGGCGCCATCAGGAAGTAAAATATCAGTATCAGTCACTCCTGAAGCAATGGCTTCGGCGATAAAACCTATCGGTTTTACAGACGAAACAATTTTCGCGTTAGCATAATTAGTAATGCTTTGGATAAATACGAATGAAACAAGTATTTTTAAAAAAGAGATTAATCGTTTACAATTTAATAAAATATATTTTTCCACATCATTATCCCATATTTATAAAGTATGATAGAATAAAACCAACCGTTGTTATAATATAACATAACATATTTATGGGCAAGGGCTTTTAACAATATGACACCACTAATTTCGCTTGATAATGTTTCGGTGGAAATTGACCATCGAAAAATATTATATGACGTTTCATTAAAAATACATCTTAATCAAATTATTACATTATTAGGCCCTAATGGTGCAGGTAAATCGACCTTAGTAAAAGTCATTTTAGGGTTAGTTCCGTACACATCAGGGACAATCAGGCGTTCACCTAATTTAACAATTGGCTATGTTCCGCAGTCAATCAACTTAAATTCAACTCTACCTATTACTGTTAAACGTTTTATACGCTTAAATAAGCAGTTAAATAACGAAGATATTCTTAACATATTATCTATGGTGAAAGCTGAATATTTAATCAATACATCGATGCATCAATTATCGGGTGGTGAATTACAGCGTGTTTTACTAGCTCAAGCCTTAGCAAAGAAACCGCAATTATTGATTCTTGATGAGCCAACTCAAGGCGTAGATGTCAATGGTCAGGTACTGTTATATGATTTAATCGCAGATGCTAAAAATCAGTTTAATTGCGGTGTCTTAATGGTTTCTCATGATCTTCATTTAGTGATGGCAAAAACAGATGAAGTAATCTGTTTAAATCATCATATCTGTTGCTCTGGTACGCCAGCCATTGTATCAAATGACCCAGAATTTATTTCTCTTTTTGGTCAACATGAGGCATCACAAATTGCTGTTTATAAACACCATCACAATCACCAACATGATTGTTGCAAATCCCCTATTAAACATAATAAGGTAATTGTTTTGCCTAGCTATGAAAGGAAAAATAATGATTGAGTTACTATTACCATCTTTATTAGCTGGATTATGCTTAACAAGTATAACAGGACCGTTAGGTACTTTCGTTGTTTGGCGTAGGATGTCCTATTTTGGCGATACGTTATCACATGCTGCTTTACTTGGTATCGCATTTGGATTTTTACTGAATATCAATTTATTTTATGCTGTCATTTTTATAACTCTTCTACTCGCCTTAGGATTAATTTGGTTAGAAGCACAAAAACAACTTCCAATTGATACTTTACTTGGTATTTTGGCTCATAGTGCATTATCGCTTGGCTTAGTAGTAATTAGTTTAATGAGCAATATTCGTATTGATTTAATGGGATACTTATTTGGTGATCTGTTATCAGTAACTTATTCAGATCTCTATCAAATTATTATTTGTGTAGCACTTATTGGCGCCTTATTGTTTTGGCGATGGAATAACATTTTATTCATTACTGTGAGTGAAGAATTAGCTTTTAGCCATGGCATTAATGTACAAATCACAAAATTACTTTTGACGCTACTATTAGCGTTAACAATAGGCCTATCGATGAAGTTTGTCGGAGCACTGATTATTACTTCTTTGCTTATTATTCCTGCCGCAACAGCCAAATATTATTCGAAAACCCCTGAAACAATGGCATTAACTGCAATAATAATCGGTATGTTATCAGTTATTACTGGATTGATGTTTTCATTTATTTATGACACGCCAACAGGTCCATCAATAGTATTAAGTAATACTTGTCTATTTTTTATATCATTATTCATTTCAAAACTCATTTTAAATAAAAAGAATTGAAGTCATTGCAAAATCGTATTATTTATTGCGTATCATATCCCATTAATAAAATGGCTTTAATGGATTGCTTGATATTTTCTAATATTATAACAATACAATTCAAAATATTAATAATTAGAAACTATGTCACTAGCAATTATTTATACGCGAGCATCTATTGGAATACAAGCGCCTTTAATAAACGTAGAAGTTCATATTAGTAATGGCTTGCCAGGCTTTGTTTTAGTTGGTCTACCTGAAGCAACAGTTAAAGAGGCCAAAGATCGAGTTAGAAGTGCCATTATTAATAGCGGTTTTACCTTTCCAGCTAAAAAAATAACGGTAAACTTATCTCCAGCAGATCTACCCAAGGAAGGAAGCCGCTTTGATTTACCAATAGCTATTGCTATCCTTGCTGCAACAGAACAAATTCCAACAGAAGATTTATTACATTATGAATTTCTAGGCGAGTTAGCGTTATCAGGAAATATTAGAGCGGTAAAAGGAGCGATTCCTGCTGCTATTTCTTCCAAAAAGAAAAAGCGTACCTTAATAATTTCTGCTGAAAACCAATCTGAGATATCTTTGATTCATCAAAATAATACATTAATTACTAATAATTTATTAGAGTTATGTCAGTATTTATACAAAGAAATTGATTTACCAACAGTACAATATCGTGAATATCATGATGTTGACAATAGCTCAGCTAGTCTACAAGATGTAATCGGACAGGAACATGCCAAAAGAGCATTAGAAATTGCGGCAGCAGGAGGTCACAATTTATTATTAATTGGACCTCCAGGCACAGGGAAAACGATGTTAGCAACTCGTTTAACATCCTTATTACCTCAACTGTCAGATGACGAGGCACTTGAAAGTGCAGCAATAACCAGTTTAGTTAGCCCAAATGGCTCAATTAAAAACTGGCGGAAAAGACCTTTTAGATCACCTCACCATAGCGCATCAACCGCAGCACTAGTTGGTGGAGGAACGATTCCCAAACCAGGAGAAATTTCACTAGCACATAATGGAGTATTATTTTTAGATGAATTGCCTGAATTTAATCGAAAGGTATTAGACGCTTTAAGAGAACCAATTGAATCGGGTGAAATTATCATTTCCAGAGCCAATGCAAAAATAAAGTTTCCCGCTAAATTTCAATTAATAGCTGCAATGAACCCAAGTCCAACAGGACATTATCAAGGAACACATAATAGAACGACACCACAACAAACTATACGTTATTTAAATCGACTTTCAGGACCCTTTCTTGATAGGTTTGATATTTCTATTGAGGTGCCTTTACTACCGAAAGGTACACTGAGTAAAATAGCTACTTCCTCAGAATCAACTGAAACAGTAAAACAGCGAGTTTTACAGGCAAGAAATATTCAGTTTAAAAGAAACAATAAATTAAATAGTCAGTTAAGTACAAATGAAATTCAATGCTATTGTCAACTATCAAATGAAAATAATGAATATTTAGAGCAGGCATTGATAAAATTGGGACTCTCTGCTCGGGCATGGCATCGAATATTGAAAGTATCACGCACAATTGCTGATTTAGATTTGTCAGAAAACATAGAACGAAAACACATTTCAGAAGCATTGAGTTATCGTTCTATGGATCGATTACTAATTCAATTACACAAAAACATTGGTTAAAAGAATTAGTCATCGCTATCTACAAAATCATCACTCACATCAACTTGTGGTTTTCCACCGGATAATGTATGAAACCTTTTTGGTTTATTTATACGAGAAAGATATTTCAGCCACGTTTTTTCAAAATCTGTAGATGGTTCTTTTTTACCTTTGCAAACGGCTACAAATGATCTTTCTTCTGCAGTAGACGGATTTCTGGTTTCTGCATCAAGATCTTTAAAAGCACAACCATGCTTTTCTAAAATCAAAGCTTCTTTAATAGTAAAATCCCCGTGTCGAGAAAACCCTCTTGGATAATTTTTATTATCAAAAAAGCGTTGTTGACTTACAAAACTCTCAGCCATGTTCTATCCTCTAGATTGTAAAAGTGTTTGGGCGAGAATTATAATTAACTAAGTTAATCTGTAAACAAAATTTTTTTATTTATATAGATGAAAATAATCAAGTGACTAAAATTAGAACAAGTTATCATTTTTTGGCAGGGGCGGAGAGTCTCGAACTCCCAACACCCGGTTTTGGAGACCGGTGCTCTACCAATTGAACTACGCCCCTAAATAAAGGTGGCGGAACGGACGGGGCTCGAACCCGCGACCCCCTGCGTGACAGGCAGGTATTCTAACCAACTGAACTACCGCTCCACCGAATTTGGTGTGTATATATAAAATTTAAAAGTCTGGCGGCCCCCTACTCTCACATGGGTAATACCCACACTACCATCGGCACTACGGCGTTTCACTTCTGAGTTCGGCATGGGGTCAGGTGGGACCACCGCGCTATTACCGCCAGAC